>JAPPDN010000839.1 GCA_028824575.1 Candidatus Poribacteria bacterium
GACAGGTATCCGCTTAGAGAACGTTGTTATCGGTATGCTCGGCACTGCCCGACGCGTCGTCGTTGACAAGGATAACACGACAATCGTCGGCGGCAGCGGCGCGAAAGAGAGTGTTGAGGGAAGAGTCGCGCAGATCCGTAATCAAATAGAGGAAACAGCCTCCGAGTATGATCGGGAAAAGTTGGAAGAGCGACTCGCGAAGCTCGCAGGCGGTGTCGCTGTCGTCAACGTTGGTGCCGCTACAGAAATGGAGATGAAAGAGAAGAAGGCTCGATTTGAAGATGCGCTCGCTGCGACGCGCGCCGCTATTGAAGAGGGGATTGTCCCCGGCGGTGGCATCGCACTCCTCCGGGCGGCAGCCTCACTCGGTAGTTTAGAATTAGAGGGCGACCAAGAGACGGGACTCAACATTATCCGCCGCAGCCTGCTTTCACCGGTGCGTGCGATTGCCGAGAATGCTGGAGAAGAGGGTTCAGTGGTCGTTGCTAAAATACAAGAAGGCGACGGGAATTTCGGCTTCAACGCCGCTACATCCGAATACGGCGATATGTTTGAAGAAGGTGTCATTGACCCGACGAAGGTTGTCCGTTCCGCGCTACAGAACGCATCGAGCATCGCAGGTTTACTCTTAACGACAGAAACACTTATTACAGAGATTGAGGAACCACCGAGTATGGCTGCTGAAGCACCGGATCCGCATGCTGGGCATTTCCATTAAACCTATTCTGAAGTTGGTGTACTGCCAAGCACATCAAATCACGATCCATGTTGGCGCGCTTTATAAGCGCGCCATCCCACGCTTCTGAACGCAATTCCGCTATCAATCTCCGACACTCTGTATCTGATACCGCGGCTCCATCCCGCTATCCCAATCACAATCGAGGCAAAACATCACATTCACTGCTAAATACTGGATATTCCCACCCTGACACTCTGGACACACTTTCACCGGCTTCTCCAATTCGCTGCCCGCAGCGTGTTGGAAAATGTCCAAGTAGTACACTTTCAGTTCACCCGGGTAGCGGTGCCCCATAGGACAACGAACCTGTTGGGAACCGTCGCTTTCAAAACGATCCATTGTTTCCCGAAGGAATGTTAGCCGACGGTGACAGATTGGACACGGGTTAGGACTCAACTCTTTCAGGACAACCATATCTGTATTTTCTTGTTGGATGGAAACGCTTAAGGCGAGATGATGTGCAAGCTGCAAATGCGATACACCTTCGTAACCAAGCACGTCAGCAAGCTCCGAGACAATTTGTGCATAGCTTTGTGGGCTCAGCACTACTTCTGTAGGGATCATTGTCCCACCCTTTAAACTTGAGAGAAGCCGATAGATACGTTCCAGAATGGGCAATCACCCCCTATGTTTCCTGATGAAAGACGCATCAGAGCGTCTAATTCTCAGACGCGTCAGAAGCCGATGGGCGTTCATTGCTCCGCGCGAGCGGTGATGAAGATACGCCTCTTTGTGAGCGATACGCGTCAGCAGATTGATTCCGTATCAGAATTAGGTCGTCGCCGTCACGTTCAATACAATCGTCCTGCATGAGTGTAATTTCAAGTTTCCGCATACTCGTCATAAAGTTGACAACAACGCGGGCGGATGCTCCCAATTGAATCCGCCAACCCGTCTCTGTTTTCGTCCGTGTGAACCGTTCGCTAATATCAATTGACTGCATCTGCGAAGCGTTAATGATAACACCACTCGCTGCCTCAGTCTGATCTTGCGTTTCGGCTACATTTTCGTTGCCATTTTGTTCCGCCATGCTTTACCCCACTTTTGTCGCAATTTATTTTAAACATATTTTAACATAGCAAATCACGGATTGTCAAACTTATTTCAGAGGGACTCAGTTATCAGTTATCGGTTGTCAGTAAGAATAGTTTTCAGTTATCAGTCGTCAGTTAAAGAGGTATCTGTTAAACCACACCCTCTTTAACCGAAAACGGATGACCGATGACCTGTAAAAGAGGTTTTGATAATCACAAAGTCTCTTTTTCTCACTGCGAAGCAAACTGAAAGATTTTTTTCGGAGAAAAAAATCGTACTGACGACTGACAACTATTAAAACTGAAAAATTTTCGGAGAAAATTCTACCGATAACCCATACCCCAAAATCCGTTTGACATCAATCCGCTAAGTACACTATAATATGTTGTAGAAGGGATTAGAATAGATATGCGATTCACCTATTTTTTGCCCGGATGGGCAGTTGTACTCGGTATCGGTATTGTCATCGGTGTAACTGTATTTGTTTACCTACGGATGACACATCCTATGCATCCGAGGTATCGATTTTTACTCATCGCAATGCGCATCTGTGCAGCGTCGATCTTGCTCTGTTGTCTCTTAGCACCCGTCATCATTGAAAAGAAGGACATTACACCACCGACGCATCTTTCCATTTTAGTGGATACATCGAAAAGCATGAACCTTGTTGA
>JAPPDN010000584.1:0-539 GCA_028824575.1 Candidatus Poribacteria bacterium
CAAAGGATCACGGCTCCTATCACGGCGGGTTGAAAGCACAAGTGCTTCTTCTCCTATGAATCCACAAGAAGTTGCCAAATTACGTTTAACCAGAGTTGATGATATATCATCAAGAGAAAAGATTTCACGCGAATTTAGGGCTTCAAAGATCTCGTAGAATATTCTGACAATATTGTTGATGTCTGAAGCTGGATTAGGGAACCGTATCAATTTGCGAATCTCCTTGAAACTTAGCAATAGGAAGTATATCTGGGGGCGACATCTAAGTATATATGTGACTTGCGTAAGGACAACTCGTAATATTTTATTGGTTACTATGAATTTTTTCAATCAAAAACTCTAATAGATCCAATCAGTTCCAACTTTCTGCTAGTTTTACATTCCCATTGGAAGATTGCTCCTACAGATGTGAGCACAACTTTTCGCGAAACCGTTCATAAGCGAGATTCGCGCCAGCGATGTTGCCGGAAGCGGGTCCTATTTGGAGCTGCGCCATGGTACCGGAACAAAATAGATTCTGGATCGGGTGAAGTCGTAAA
>JAPPDN010000584.1:549-2438 GCA_028824575.1 Candidatus Poribacteria bacterium
CATCAAGGCGTGGCAAACCTCGGACGAGCGGGATTTGGTGTTGTGTGATCAATTCCTTTAAAAACCCGTAACGATGCAGATCAAATTGATACCCTGTTGCCAAGATGACGTGAGATACCCCCGTAATGAGACCTCGCGTCGTTTCAATTTGTAGCACTTGTGGTGGTTTACACCCTACTGCTGTGACGATGTTACGGATACAGGTTTCAGGATAGAGATCAATGTTCGGAGCATTTATCAATGTCTCCATAATATCGGGCGTAATGCTCCCTTCACCCTTGTTCTGCTGAATTATGTCGTACCGCCGCTGAAAATCGGTTTCACTTGCAAACTCGGCGAGAGCCTTGGGACCTAACCACACCGGCGGGAAATCAAACTGCTCTGTTCTCAATTGCTTCCGAGCGATCAGTGCCACGCTATGCCCGCGTTCACTAAGACTTTTGGCGAGTGTTCCTGCTGTTAATCCACCACCAACGATGACGATTTTTGCTGATGTAGTTCCCAATTCTTTCGACACAGTAAATTGGGATGCATGTATAACCCTGTCAGGGTATTGGCGTTGCCATTGTGTGAACTCCGGTGGCACGTAGGCACAATCGTCAGCACCGATGGCGAGGATAATACAACGACTCCGAAACCCTTCATTGCTGGTTGAGATTAAACGGAACGGAAACGGACCAGCACCTTTGTCCCACCGTAATTTTGCCACCTCAAACTGATAGTAGACTTGGTGTTCGGTTAGCTCAGTAAGTGCAGCGTTGCAGAAATCCGAAAAAAGTTGGGTAGAAGGCTGTGCATAAGGGGGTGCGAGTTCACTTGTCCGGTTGTGGCGTTCTGCGTATTCAACGATACCGAGAGTATCGGGGGTAATGTGGTGAACAGCAGGAGAACGGAGAAAAGTCATCCCTTGGCGTTTTGTTTTGCATCGCCATTGGGTGAGTGGCCGCGGATGCCGATCAACGATTGCGATATGTTTTACGGCTGTAGGCGTTTCGCGGAGCAGTCGAAGTGCAATGGATACGCCGTGTATTCCCGCGCCGATAATGGTAATGGGGATATTCCGGTGTGCTAAATGGTTATCAGTTGTCAGTTGTCGGTTGTCAGTTAAAGAGGAACGCTGTAACAATTCATCACTTCCTGAAGTACTTCAAATTTGGGTAGATTGTTGCAAATCGATTTTTATAGTAAAATCCGAAAATAAGTTTACAGTTGTCGCTCGTAGGGGTTGGGTAACCCAACCCCTACGGCTAACCTATGTGTGCAAATAATTACAGGATCTACTATAACTGAAAATTGAATACCAAAAATTGACAACCATTTGGCTGATGTCTATTCATTAGATCAAAAACTTAATCGGTATTCGGTCCTGGTAGATGGAAGCTTTTAAGTGCGAAGGTTTGTGCTGAGAGTGCCTCAGTCGCTCGGTAAAGACTGTACCTATATTGAACGACTCCAATTGATGGGGCAACCCAGTAAATTGCGGGTGGACTAATCAAGAAACTTGACGGCTCTGGACTATCCGCGTAAACGACCTCTTCATGAACAACATAAGTGGTGTAGCTGCCTGCGGGGACGGTGACCTGTACATCTTTTTCAGCGACATAACGCGTGACTTCCACAGGTATACCAGCGGTCTTCTTAAAAACGATCCATTCCTTTCCGAGCTTCAGCGGAAAATCCCAGAGGCGGCGCGGTGGGAAATGTTTCGCGTGTTCTATAGTAACACCAGTGGTAGTGCTTGGAAGAAAAATGTCAAAAGCGGATTCCACCAATGCTTGCGGTGTTTTGGAAAAGTAGGTCGCAAAAATTGGAAACGGGAACACATCAACAAATTCCGTGTCAAACCGTAAATAGAAAGCATTTGCGACCAAATGGTCAACAGCCTGCCA
>JAPPDN010001026.1 GCA_028824575.1 Candidatus Poribacteria bacterium
GCGATTATGAGGCACACTGGACGTTTTATGATGAAGGCGACCTACGAGCGTGGTTGGAGACGTACCCGGATGAGATGATGTGGGTTGTTGCCAATTCGCACACACTCTACGGTTGTTCAACGGCGGCTGAAGAACTTAAGCAACATCATTGCGTGTATCCGCCAGTGGTCGCCGAGAACAAGTTGAAGTGGATGTTCGGCAAGTATTATTTCTCACAACGCGGTCCCTTGGCGATGGCAGCGCGGAATAAGGTGGAAACGGCGTTCATCGCTGTGGGGAACGTCATTGAGTACCTTTGTAAAATATGCTGCGTTGCTGACATGAAACCGTTTCCTTATGAGAAATGGCTGGTTGAAGCGGCGAAACGGACACGATTGGGGGCAATAGTGTATCCTTCAATTCAACGGGCAATAGGCGGCATTGGAGATTTTCTCAACCTACCAACCGACCGGAATTGGCGCGACTGGGTACCGGTGAAAGAATTGCGGGGGACCCTACCGATTGTTCAAAACGAACTAAAAGAACTCGGCTGGGGTGGCGATTGGATTGACGATCCAAACGCGGTTTACTTTGATGAGACTGTAAGACGACCCGCACCCTAAACATCAAAAGAAAATATGAACACACCATCGCAAAATAATTAACATAATAAAGAATTACTATGCCACAATCATCACTTCCAGTTGGGAATATCATAAAATCTACTGTTCCTATTGACCTACCTCAAAGGGTAGACTATAAAGGTAAGTTCATTAGGCTATCACCTGTCAACCCACAAACCGATGTTGCGGAACTCTATCGATGCTCTCACGGATCCGATGTAAGGGAGCAAATCTGGACCTACATGAGTTACGGTCCCTTTGATAGCACACACGACATGCATAAGTGGCTTGAAGAAGGAGTGAGATCGGGGGATCCACTCTTCTTTACCGTCCACCATCTTGAATCGAAGCAGCGCGTCGGGATGGTGAGTTTTCTGAACATCGTCTCGGATATGCGACGATTGGAACTCGGACATATCTGGTATTCACCGGATTCTCAGCGATCAAACGTGAACACGGAAGCCATATACCTAATGCTCTGTGAGGCTTTCGATAGACTGAAATACCGTCGTGTTGAATGGAAATGTGATTCTCTAAATGAACGTTCTCGAGCAGCAGCACTGCGACTCGGCTTTAAGTTTGAGGGCCTCTTCAGACAACATATAATCGTAAAAGGTCGAAACCGGGATACTGCGTGGTATTCAATGTTGGATAGCGAATGGAGTGCTATTAAGAAAAACATGGAGATGTGGTTGTATCAAAACCCTGACCAGCACTTGTCTTTAACTGTGCTTAACAATACGTGAGTTCTATAATAAAAATGCAAATGCCCGTAGGTTGGGTAGAGCGGTGAATAACCAACAAATCTCCAGTCTATCTGTGAATCCTGATTTTCAATGATACGTTCATGTAAATAGTTATAGCGAAACCCAACAAGCAAATCCTACCTATGTGAGAATGTATTGGGTTTCTAACCACGTGCTTAGATCGAACTCATGTTAAGTAAGGAGACATGTTGATGAGCAATTTAAGATTCGCTTGCCACCTGATCCAATTTGGTGGCGAACAGCAAGAGAACCCTGAGAAAGTATTGCGCGAAGTCGCCGATGCCGGTTGGGAAGGTGTGGAAAGTGTTCCTTTTGAAGGCGCAGAAGGCCTCGTTGAGATGGCGACACTCGCACGGAGTCTCGGTCTCCATATCGTCAATGCGGGCGGTGCCGGACTTGACAGGGTTCGTTTCAACATCACCCTCGGCAACAATGCTGCTGAAGTGCCGTCGTTGAGACGTTCAGAATGGGGTGGACCCGATCCGAGCGATGAAGATTTTGAGAATGCTGCTCGAACCTTAGACGACATCCTCGCGTATTGTGATGCTCACAACATCAAAGGCTTCCACCACGCCCATCTCGGCACGATGCTTGAGACAGTTGATGATGCTGAACGTCTCTTGGCAGCCGCACCGAGTCTCTGGTTGCTGTTTGACACAGGCCACATGCTCGCTGCAGGGAGCGATCCAATGCAGGTTTTTGAAAGCGAAAATTTGCGGAATCGGATTGGACATGTTCATCTCAAAGACTGCCACGCCGATGATCCAGAAACATGGGATTATAGAACGCAACGCTTCGGTGAGCAGGCACGTTTCGCGGAACTGGGTGCCGGAAACTTAGGGCTTGATGTCAAAGCCGCACTTGAAGGACTTGAAGCGGTCGGTTATGACGGATGGGTTTCTGTCGAACTTGATCGTCCGTATCCGCCGCGCCCGGCAGCCGAAGCCGCAGTCGTAAACCGAGAATATCTGCGGGGTCTCGGATACTAAAAGGAGGCACATTCCTATGCTGAAGCGAATCAAAATTCAAGGGTATAAATCACTCGTGGATCTTGAGGTAAACTTTGAG
>JAPPDN010000250.1 GCA_028824575.1 Candidatus Poribacteria bacterium
ATTGCACCACCGCTTTAAGCGGAGCGTCAACTCACGTTGCCCCGGTTTTATGTTGACAGTCGTCCGTAAAGGGGTGTATTCAAAGCCTCGTGCGACATCAACGATAACATCTCCACGCGGTAGCCACCCCTGACACGTGCCGTCAATGTAGGCGTAGCTAATCTGTCCGAGTCGTACATCACCGCCGATATCCACGTGCCATGTGCCCATGTTTGAGTTGACGTGTGCGTGGTGTCCATGTGGTGCGTAAGGCACGCCGTGTGGCGAACGGAAGTGGACGCGACATGGCACGGGTTTGCCTGTGTCTTCATCAATCACGGTAGTATGCACCCAGTTCCTGCCAGAGTCGATAACCTCTACCTTGACGCGTTCGTTCGGTTGAACGACACCTTTTTCTTGCACCTCTCCCCAATTGACCGTGCCGAGTGTCTCACCTTGGTTCTTAACTTCAACACTTGCGGAGGGAGTCGCGGACACTTCAACATAGGCAGGGCTGCTTTTGTTGTTTTGGGATTCACCCCACCCTTTGAAATCGTCGTCGATAAAAGCATCAGGGGCGTTTTCCGGTAACGGATACGGGTAAGTCGCAACGCCACGGTCAACATTGACTTCCATATCAAATGGTTTGTCGGCATCATCAGATTGCGGCAGTGTGATTTTGATTTCGCGGCGCGGACGCCGCGGTATCGGGTCTTCGTCAAGGTAACCGAGCGTGATTGCGGCAATAATAAACCGCCGTTCCTGCGGTTGAATCTCAATGGATGCCACTTCAGCATCGTCTCTCGGATTTTTCCAGGTCCATAGATAGTAGTCGCGCGGTGTTCCTTGGCTTACTTCAGTTTGTCGGTTGCCCGCGCTTCCCCAAGGTCCCTCGTACCGAGATGCCAAACTTTCTTGCCGGTCAGGTATCGCAAGGAAGGTCTGTTGTCCCCACCCTTGTGGCACACTACCAATCTCGAAACGTTCGCGAATAGGTACACTCTCGGTTTCACCATCGGTATAATGGAAAACATAATTGGCAATCAGCCTGCCGATCGGCTCGCCTTCAGGGATGCGTGACTCAAGCAAGCGATGCACAAAAATCACCCGCTTCGGACTTGCACCGACGGGAACTTGAACGGGATCAGTGCTAATGCCTTCGCCGAATCCTAAGAAACAGACTGTCCCTTCAGCAATTTCAAAAGGAAGCCCGTGGAACGTCTGTGCCCCGATACCCGGTGTTGCGCTCGTGCCAATAACCTCAGCACCGACATTGCACAAAGCGGAAAGTGAAATAGGTTGATAGTCTTTCATAGTTGTCCTCAATTCGGATTAGTAGACAAATAAAATTCAGCAATTATCATCTACGATGATTCGATCGCGTGGAGACGTTCAGCTAACCACAAGTTAACCAAAGTTTCCGGTAAGACTCCCTGTTCCAATGCTTGTTTTTCAATTTTTTCATAGATCTCTGGAGTAAGTGTTACACGACACCTTCGCTGCATCCGAACCTCAAAATTGACTTCGTGTGTTTCATCCCAGTGATCAGCCAAACTATGCGTGTCCCAATAATCGGCTATCTCCTCCAGAGTTCGTGCCTTAGATATACTGGTAACTTGTTTCTCTTTATTTTCTTTCATACCATAGGTGTCAATTTAGGGATTTTCACGGCAACCTTTTGGGGTAACGTCTCCTCAAATGCCGCCCCTACGGGGCTTGGTTCCTTTGGTTTTAACACTTCTACACAGATACTGAAGAAATACCCAAGCAAATAAACCCTACGGGACTGAAGAGGGTTTCTGGCGTGTACAAAGTTCATGGCTAAAACCCGGCGCAGTTGGAATGCAGGTCGCATTTGGGCGTGTACGCCGCAAAACAGCACCTACCGGATCTGGGACTACAACGGTTATTTGCTCTAAAATTGACAATTAGGTGCGGTTAGGAAACCGAACCATAAGTGTCAATTTTAGAAAAAACCATATCGTCCCGTAGTCCCGTAGGTTGGGTTGAACGGATGACGCCAAAGCCGGCCAAATCAGAGAAAAACGCGACTTGCTCCCGATACGCAATAACCACCAGAAACCGAGTGAAACCCAACGCTTTTGCTTTGAAGTTTCCGAGACCCTGACGGTGTAAAGTTGGGTTTCACTACGTTCACTAACAGATATAGCGGTATATTAGCTTTCAGGTGTGTTTGGCATATCAACATCCCACTTCTCAACACCGTTCAACCCAACCTACGGGACTTGAATATTATCGGGTCTGGACAGATTGACTTTGACTAAATTGACACCTATGGTGCGGTTAGGAAACCGCACCTACTGTCCGAAAATAAGATAAATCCCGTTAATTTTGTATTAGAGCGGGAAATCGACTGACTCTCCCTGTTCCGAGGAGATGTAGAATGCCTGCATCAACTCAGTGAGGTTACGTCCATCTTGGATCGTAATTGTCATC
>JAPPDN010000164.1 GCA_028824575.1 Candidatus Poribacteria bacterium
TGTACTCGTCGGTCCCAACGCTTCAGGAAAGAGCAATTTCCTTGATGCCTTACACCTCCTATCGCGCATAGCCACCAGCCGAACCTTGAAAGAAGCATTTGACCCGCCTTACCGAGGACACGCGCTGGAGTCGTTCACTTTTGGAAGGGAAGGCATCAAGAGCCTCTTGGAACAGGAAACAGTATCATTTAGTATAGAGGTAGATGTTCAACTTTCTCCCAAGATCGTTGAGAATGTCAATCAGCAAATTCAGAAGATGAGACCGGTACCACTGGATGAAGATGAATCTGTTTCAAGGCGGTCACCACCTACCGTGCGTTCGCAAAATCTTCGATATCGGATTGAGATTGAGATGCTTCCCAAGTTGGGGACATTGCGGGTCGCGAACGAGTATCTCGCTGCGCTTAATACCACAGGTGGATTAAGTCAAAAACGCAAGCCGTTCTTAGAACGAGTTGGCAATCAGCTGCATCTGCGGATGGAAGGGCAAGCGCGTCCAGCCCACTATGAGCGAGGTCTCAATTATAGTATCCTTTCAATGGCGCATTATCCCCCACATCACCCGCATCTGGTCGCGATGCGACAGGAATTGGCGAGTTGGTTTACCTTCTATTTTGAACCGCGTGAACGCATGCGGCTCCCAGGTCCTGTTAAGGAAGTTCATCATATCGGGTTGATGGGCGAAGATCTCGCGGCCTTTCTTAATACTTTGCGAGGTCTCAATCCGCGACAGTTTGAATCTATTGAGAAATCTCTCCATGCCATGATTCCTTCTATAACAGGCATTGAGGTTGGTGTCAATGCGTTAGGCGAAGTGGAATTGAATCTGTGTGAAGGCGAAAAACGTGTTTCGGCACGGGGTTTATCGGAGGGGACACTCCGGATTTTAGGGTTTTTAGCACTCGTTGGTGCCGAAAAATCGCCAGCGTTGGTAGGCTTTGAGGAACCGGAAAACGGCGTTCATCCGCGTAGGATTCGGCGCATTGCTCGGTTTTTGGAAACTCGCATGCTTCTTGAAGATATCCAGTTCATTGTGACAACACATTCAACGCTTTTGCCGGATCTTATCCCTCCTGAGTCTGTGTACGTTTGTCGTAAAATTGATGGCAAAACAGAAATTGAACCCTTTACTATGATGTATCTTGGGCCGCTATGGAAGCGGGTGGATATTGAGGATGTGCTGGAGGATGAAAGCGCGTTATCTCCTTCTGAACGTATCTTACGGGGGGATTTTGATGCGTAATATCAGTCTGTTCGTTGAGGAGGCAGTCCATGAGGATTTTCTCGTGGCACTGGTTCAGCGGGTTGCTAATGCGGGCGACATCAAGATTAAAGTCTCCGGTGTCCGCGGTGGACATGAAGCCGTTATTACGGAATTGAAGCAGTATCAACAGGATTTGCAACACAACGGTGAGGATCTACCAGATCTCATCATCGTAGGTACGGATAGTAATAGCAAGGGATTTTTGCAGCGGGAAAAAGAAATCAATCAGGCAACCTCCAGTTTGGCGGATCGCGTTATCAGTATGATTCCGAAACCGTATATCGAGCGATGGCTCCTTCTCGATGCGGAGGCGTTTAAGACGGTATTTGGTGGCGGCTGCTCGGTTCCTCAGCGGAAATGTGACCGTGATCGCTACAAGCGTCTTCTCCTACAAGCGATTCATGACGCAGGCGTGATCCCGCTTTTAGGGGGTATTGAACATATCGCAGATCTCGTCAATGCAATGGATCTCCAACATTTGGAGCAAAGCGATAGATCCTTCCGAAGGTTTTTCAGAGCGTTGCAGCAATGTTTTGAAAATTGGCAGCAGACAGAAGGTTGATGCTATACTGTCATTTATTTAAAGGCCACTTTTTTAATACATATACCAGTAATAAAAGAAGTAGCAAAGTAATAAAAAGTTTCATAACAAAAAAAGATAGAAAACACTATCATTTTTATGCTAAACCCGCCGCGTGTCTTCCAGCAGCTGGATCACCAGCAGCATAGAATGTCCCACTATCTTTGTCAATATGGATCATGGAAGGCGCAGCAATGGCACCTCCATGTGCCCTAAGTTGATGCCCGCGATTACCAAGTTCTTCCCTGACGTTTTCACTCACACTGTCGTTGATAGTCAACGAACCCGCTTGCCCAAATGTTTGTGCACGGTTCGGGTTCGGATCGAACGAATCTTCGTGATGTGCAGTGGCGAAGCGTGGGGCTGTAACAGCGTCTTCCGGTAGCATGCCACACTCAACGAAATCGAGCAGTAAATTCATCGTCGCTTGATCTTGCAAGTCTCCGCCTGCAACGCTGATCGCTAAAATCGGAGCACCGTCCTTAAGAACCAATGTCGGGGTGAGCGTAATTCTCGGACGCTTTCCGGGCTGGATACAATTCGGACGTCCTGGCGTTGTGTTAAGACTCCGTAAGCGGTTACCATAACT
>JAPPDN010000121.1 GCA_028824575.1 Candidatus Poribacteria bacterium
CAGCCGTCTCGGTTGATTCCCCGAAATATTGTGCGACAACGATGAGATCTAAAATGTTGATAATTCCATCACCGTTCACATCGGCTCGCGGGTTGCTGGCGGCATCTCCACCTAAATATTGTGCCACCAGAATTAGATCCAGAACGTTCACTTGACCATCCTGATTGACATCCCACGCGGGTTTAGTGGGTCCGTCTCCTTCCACAACAATGACAATTTCTGGCGTAATAATCGGGATCGTCTCTCCTCTCCGAGACCCCACCTCAAAATTATCCAACGTTAATCGACTCTCTCCACTACCAATGACAGTGAATTCTACCGTGAGCAGTATGCCTTGCCGACTGATCCGCCTATCTTGGGAGATGCGTACTGTCTTTAAACCGGTGATTCGACCCGTTTTGTTATTAATCGTACCAGCATCAAAGAAAGGCGGTTCGTCATCCTCTTTCAGAAAATCGCCCGCGTTCACTTTATCTGCTCTTAGCACCGCGGGGTCAAATACGATATCCGCTTGCCATCCACCTAAATCGGAAACGTTTTCTATATTCAGATGGAGGGTGAACGTCTCTTCAACCTCATAGCGTGCTGTATCTGTGGCAAAAAAGAAGTTGATACCCGGTTGGAACACGGTATATTTCGCGTCAGGTGCGAACCCAAAGAACCCGCTAAAACTCCCATGTCCGTGATTGTCAAGCGCGACTAACAAAACATTTTTACCTTGTTTCAGCGTGACAGAATAAAAATCCTGGTAATCGCCAGATCCACGTTCAACGAATGCTTTGTGAACCAACTCACCGTTGAGCCAAACTTTGACGGCATCACTGCTGCCGACGAGCATTGTCGTCTCCTGTTCCTCCGGAGCATCTAAAACCACAGAACCGTAGACGATATGATCATATATCTCCTCACCTGTTCCCCAACCGAGGGCATCTGTCATTCGGTTTATGTTATTCCCGCCGGTAGAGGCAAGCCTGTGAAGTGTCCAGACACTGTTTCCCACAGCTTTCCCTTCCTTCGCACCGTTGGTAGCCACCTTCAGTTCTGTCGCTGCCCCGCCTGTGGCTCGCGCCAGAAAATCTGTGTTTTCGTTGAGGCGCGTTCCTGGAACTATCGCCCATAACCACGGACCCGTTATTTTTGAACCGCCAGATGGGAAACCCGGGTTGCCGGACATCCGAACAAAGGTTTCATCTGGTAACCCTTCTAAAGGTGAAAAGTCGGATACGGAATTATTCCGAAGATCTAACCGTTCTAATTTAGTCAACCCCGTCAGTGGGGATACATCCGAGATGTTGTTGTTTTCAAGGTACAGCAACTCCAATCGCGTTAACTGCGCAAGTGGCGATACATCTTCGATAATGTTAGCATCAAGATTCAGATGTTCTAAACCCCTTAAATTCCGCAACGGCGTTATATCAGATATCAAGTTATTCACTAATTCCAACCACTCCAGTTGGGTAAACTCCGCTAAGGGAGTAAGATCTGAGATATTGCAGTTGTTAATTTCCAACCGTCTCAGACTCCGCAATCCTTTCAGAGATGGCAGTGCCGATACAAAGTTGTTATTTCCAAATTCTATCCATCGCAGTCTCCGCGCGTCCGCCAAAGTAGAGAAGTCTGATATTGGCGTATTCCAAGCATTTATGCGTTCTAAACTGATTAAGCTGGCAAGCGGCGATACATCCGATATTGGGTTGCCGGAGATCCCTATCCCATTTAATTTTATTAATCCCTTCAGCGGCGATAAATTTGTTATCTCGTTCTCCTCGAGTCCCAACCAGTCCACGTTAACTAATCCAGCAAGCGGGGATACGTTGGTAATCCTGTTACCTCGTAACTTGATGTTATTTAACCGGGTCAATCCAGTCAAGGGAGTGAGATCGGATATAGAATTGTTGCGAAATTCTATCCGTTCCAGTTTTGTCGCAGCCTCAAGACCGATCAAATTGCTAATCCCTGCATTATCGGCATCAATCCGCGTCAATCTTGACATCTCCACCGCTGTAATCGGAGATCCCGCGGCTTTACCCAGTAATTCCTCAATTACAGTACGTAGGTTCGGGTCGGGGATAGAAACCAAATCACCAGGACGTAGGTCCGGCACTGGCTCGACTGGTTGTGTTGTCGTGTCGTCGGGTGAATTCAGTGCGGAAATCACTGCGGTAAAGTTAGAAGTCCAAGCATCGCGCTTCACATCTCCATTTTCGCTTTCCAATGCCGACAAGCCTAAACGTTGCAAACTCGGATTCTCACGAATCTTTTCAAGGAATGCCTCAGTCTCTAAACCGACAGCAGCGGCAGCGTGTGATGCGTCCACGGGACCTTGAAACGCCTCGTAGAAACGATGCACAGGTTCAATACCTCCAAAGACACCGCCGGTCTTTTCGAGTGCCGCCCTGTAACGTTCCGTGTCTTCCTCTACAAGATCAT
>JAPPDN010000994.1 GCA_028824575.1 Candidatus Poribacteria bacterium
ACAGTCTTGGTGAGGGAATTAAAGACAACATCCTCAAAAGTCTTCACAACGGCATTGTTCAGTACCCTATCGGAACGATTCCCGATGCAGACGTGATCCGTAGCGTTATCAACGACTTTTTTGAAAACTACGGCGATGTATCTTTGCCCGATGGTGCGAAAGCGAAAATCGCCTTTTACTTCAAGACACAAGAACATTTGGACGCCTCCCATCAGCACATTCAAAACGCGCTCACAGAAATCGGAGAGAGTACCACACAGATACTCGTTAATACCCAAAAATCCAGTCAAACCGAGATTGATGAGTTCAACCGATTGAACGACTCTGACAGTCAGAAACGTATCATCCTCCTTATTGGCAAAGGGACAGAGGGATGGAATTGCCCAAGTCTATTCGCTTGCGCGCTCATCAAGGAACAGACGACCAGTAGCAACTTTATCTTGCAAGCCTCAACGCGATGCCTCCGTCAAGTGAAAGGCAACACGCACACTGCAAAAATCTTTTTGGATACCAAAAACAGTACGATTTTAGATAAAGAATTGCAGGCAAACTTCGGAACGACACTCGGCGAACTCCGCACACAAGACGCGGAAACAGAAGAGGTCGCGCTCCGCATTCGCAAAACCGATTTGCCGAAATTACAAATTATGCAATTGGTACGCCGCGTTGTCCCACTGGAAAATACGCCTAAAGATATTCAGTTGCGTATCCCTACAGACATTAGGGAGGCATCACCTACTTTTCGCAGCATTCTGACCCCCGACTTTACGCAGCGAAGTGCCTCGCCGCTAACGGCGTTAGGCGCACAAGACGAAGTTAAGATAACGAATCAGACAACGGATTGCTACACGCTCGCGAGACGACTCGCAACTAACTATCATCTCTCTGTTATGGAGACGTTAAAAAGTCTCAAAAGCCTCTATCCAGAGGGGCAAGTCCCTTATGCACACTTCGATTCCCTATGTAAACAGGTGGAAGACCAGCAGCAAAATTACGAAGTGATTGAGGAACACATTGCAGAACACCTCGCGCTTATCCGTATCCACGATGACAACGGCAACCTACTCTTTGAAAAAGATGATACCGACGGTTCCTACGTTCACAGGGTACGTCTGCGTAAGAGTAAGACTGACCTGCTGCTCAGTGAAGATGACTTAGATGACAACCACGATATGAGTTATCATTATACACCCTATGATTTTGATAGCGGCCCGGAACAGAACTTCTTTAAAACGATTCTATCAACCCTGAACCAATCCATTGCAGATGTTGAAGTATTCCTGTTTACCGGAAGTTTGACAAATACCAAGAAAACCGATTTTCACTTTGAATACAAAGGCACTGATAACAATTATCACCGCTATTTTCCCGATTTTGTCATCGTCAAGAACACAGGGGAATTCTATATCGTTGAGATTAAATCCGAAAACGAACGCGACCACCCGGACGTAGTGGCGAAAAAGAAGGCAGTAAAACGTCTGGCAAAGTTGCAACCCGATGCCCATTTTGAGTATAAAGTCATTTATACAAAGGATACTTTTCTTCAAGAGAATTTAGACGAAATGCAGACCATCCGCGAATGGATTTATGCCAAACGATGAGAGAAAATCGTTGCCAAATCCGCATAAATACGTTATACTTAAAATATGCAAATCCACCCCAGAGAAATACGTATCTATACCACGCCAAACGGACGTGCACCCTACCGACAATGGTACACACGGATTAAAGATGAAAAATTGAGGACAATCATCTCTACCAGACTTCCCCGCGTAGAAACCGGGAACCTTGGCGATTTTAAACGGTTGAATCAGGATTTATACGAATTGAGGATACGTTACGGACCCGGATACCGAATTTACTTCGGCAGCTTTCAAAATACCGTTGTCATTCTACTATGTGCAGGAACAAAAGGCACCCAACGACGAGACATCACTAGAGCACAAAACTACTGGAACGACTTTATTCAGCAAACAAAGGAGCAGTCGCAATGAGCATAGACACGAAACTCCAACAATGCACAATCCCTTTTAAAGACTTCCTGCTAAAAGACCTCGCCGAACCTGAATTCGCAAAAGGGTATTTGGAGACAGCACTCCAAGATTTCTATGTAGATGGTAATCTTGAAATAATGGTGCTTGTTATTAAAAATATTGCACAAGCAGAGGGCGGTACTGAAAACCTTACAAAGTGGACACGCCTCAGCACGCACGCACTCACCTATCTTCTACAACCTGAGGACTCACTGCAATGGGACAAAGTGTTAGATATTCTCTCCGAATTATCTCAGGAGGATCGCATATCCTAACCCAAGGAGATACGAGGTATCCCAATGACAACACGCCTTGAACAAGCTTGGACAGAAGCATCAAAGCTCTCACCGAAGGAACAAGATGCACTGGCAGATTGGGTGCTTGCTGAACTCCGC
>JAPPDN010000346.1 GCA_028824575.1 Candidatus Poribacteria bacterium
CCCAAGTTGCTACCAACGGATTTTGAGCATTCTAACACGGTTTTTCCGACACTTTAGAGTTATAAGTGGATAGAGGTGGTAAGTTATAAGTTAAGAGGGTGTTTTGCTTGGGTGTTTCTTCGAGGAATTCCCAAAATCGCTCTCTTTCTTATAACTTACCACTTCTTCACCCCGTAGGGGTGGTATGTCTATAGCAGAGACATGTCAACGCTCTGATTTTAGCCACTTCTGAACGCGTACAAGTTTGTCTGGCGGGATGTGCGAGGTATTCGCATCTGTCGGGAATGTGCCGTTCGCTACCTCTTCACGATACCGACTGATTGCCTCAAAAGTTAGTTGATTGTAGTCCTGATAGCGTTTGGCGTGTTTGAAGGGTAGACCGATACCTAATATATCGTTGATAACCAGCACCTGTCCGTCACAGAACCGTCCGGCACCGATGCCAATGGTGGGAATATCAACAGTCTCGGTTATAATTTGGCTAACTTCTTCAGTAATTTTCTCAAGGACAATGAGTTTCGCACCCGCGTCGGCAAGTGCTGATGCTGCTCCGATGAGCCGTTTCGCTTTGGCAAAGGTTTTTCCGTGTGTTGCTGCTTTGGTGCCGTGGATTTGTGGGTTATGGCCAATATGCGCGCAGGTTTCTATACCTTGTTCGGAGAGTGCTTTAACAATCGGAACCTTTTCGATACCACCTTCCAATTTAACACCATCAGCACCATCAGCCAAGAAAAGTTTCGCATTGGCAACAGCATGCTTGACATCGCGATCGGCAGCATAAGGCATATCAACGAGAAGATAGGCATCTGTCACACCGCGACGCACCGCTTTGAGATGATGACGCATATCTGCCATCGTTACCTCTGTCTCGCTTTTGTAGCCGAGGATGTTCGTGCCGACGCTATCCCCAACAAAGACGATGTCAATTCCCGCCTCGTCCTGCAAGCAAGCGGTCGGGTAATCGTAACAGGTCAGCACAGTGATCGGTTGCTGTTCCCGTTTTTTAGTGTGCAAATAAGTGATGTCTTTCTTCATTTTCCTTTTCCCTTAGGTACAACCTATTTAAAGCAAGACTATTTCGTAAATCCCATTTATTGTAATACGATTTTGACATGTGTCACATTTTGTGTATGGGATTCCGACTGGACATTCAATGGCTCGGTGGGCCACCCACTTTGTCCCATAAACCTGCTTCAAGAATAGAAGCATCACCTGAAATATCAGAAATGTAGACCCCAAATTCAGCCATATAAAATTTCAAGAGAGTGTTGACTCCTTCTTTTGTGCCTTGAAATTCTATTAGACCGTCAAACGAAAGTCTGTCCTGCAAAGGGAGCGTTCGGGGATAAATATAGAGTTCGATGTCATACGTCAGAAGATTAGAATCCGGAAGATAAGTAAAATTGTGATGCCATATTCCATCATCCCCTGGATGATTAATAGTAACATGCCATATTTCATCGTCTCCCGGTGCTTGTTGGCGAACAGTATCTGTTAAACCCGGAACATAGACGACCATATCCCAAAAGTTTACACTTGTATCCGGTGTTTCCTTTGAATACGCAACAAAAAAACCACGATCCGTTTGATCTTTGTATGTCTCAACGTAGAATGTTCGCATCTTATAGTTTGTTAGAAAAAAATTCGGACTTTCATCTGCGACCTTTATTGAGCTTGAAAAGTTAAAATTGGACTGGACAAATAGCGGTAAGGGCTGAGTAGGAATATAACAATCCTCACACGTAACCCCGGCGCGCAAACCGGGCTGTAAAAGGAAATCCATTATTTCATTATCAATAAAAGGAAACTCCGCTGCTTCATCATAGTACGGATACACAATTCCTATGTTATCCTCGTGCTGGTTTATGTAAATTTCAAAAAGGGCCTTGACCGCCTCTTTTGTACCTTGGAGTTCTATTTGGCTTTCAAAAGCCAAAAGATCCTTTTTATCGGCGGGCAACGTTCGCGGATAGATATAATAAAACATGATGACGTTACTACTTCTTTTAATCGCGATATGCCATATCTGATCATCACTCGGTGGTTCAGTGTAGGTAGCGTCTGTCAATCCTGCAACACAGACAACATCCCGAATGCCAGGTGGATCGTCCACGGGCGGCACAGTATAAACTTCACCCTGCGAGTTGGTATACGCCTCAACGTATATTACCTGTTTTCGCTGGGTTGTGTCTAATTCATCGGCTGTATAAATTTGGAGTTCCGGCGGTTTAGGTGCCCCGATAACATTTGATGTCATATCACGGGTGCAGCCCAGCAAACAGAACGCAAACGCTATGTAAATGAGTATAAACGTCTTTTTCATTAGAGTAATGTTTCCTTAATGGTCATTGTGAAGGATACATGCCCCTCCATGGGACGTTTTGGAGTCTTTTATATCAGATTGCAACGTGGTTGTAAAC
>JAPPDN010000191.1 GCA_028824575.1 Candidatus Poribacteria bacterium
AGATATATCATAAAACGCGCTACCGAGAATACGCTCCTCATAAGCAGACAATTCTCCATCCGTTTCATAGACGAGAGATGGAAGGTGTCTCCGAATGAGTTCCTCGTTCGAGGGATCAATGACTAATTCATCCAAAGGTTTGTTTAAGAATACCTCCAAGTTCCCCACAAAAAAGCGATCTATCGGATCGTTCATGGCATAGAATAGCACAAAAGCCTCTTTGTCCCAACCACGTCCTGCACGGCCAATTTGTTGCCAAGCAGACATAATATTGGAAGGAAATCCTGCAAGTATGACCCCATCCAACCCCCCAATGTCCAATCCCAATTCTAAGGCATTGGTTGTAAATACAATACGAATTTCGCCATCTTTAATTTTTTGTTGTATTTCCCGCCGATCATCACTTTTCATATCCGCGTGGAACGGTGATATCTCATCTGGGTTGAGTCCTTGTTCTTCCGCTTTACGCTTACAATTTCTAAGGGCATCTTCAAGGAATCGTTTTGTTGGGCAGAACACAAGAGCTTGCAACCGATTGGCAAGAATGCTTAACGCGGCTTGCTCAATCCGTAGCCTAAAAATTTCTCTGTATCTAAAATCAGGGATAGCAGGATTGATAAAAATGAAATGACGTTTTGGCCGGAACGTATCTCTTGCTGATATCACCTCAACGTCCCGTCCTGTAAGGTTTTTAGCATGCTCCACAGGATTAGCACAAGTTGCTGTTGATAAGAATACACACGGATTTGCCCCGATACGGTTCAAATGTAGAAAAAAGCGACGGAGCAAAAGTGCCATGTTAGCACCGAAAAAACCGCGATACTCATGCATTTCATCAATAATGATATACCGTAAATTACGCAAAAAACCTTCCCACTGTTCTTTGTAAGCCAAGAATGACATGTTCAAGTATTCGGGGTTGGTCAATAGAATTGGTATTGGATGATTCCGTAGTAAATCTCTATGCTCCTTGTCTGTGTCCCCATCATAAGGAAATGATTCAATCCGAAGCGGCTCACAAAGCTTTTCAATCTGTTCTCTCTGGTCAAAAGCTAAGGCTTTCATTGGATAGATCATGAGTGCATGAGAGCCCGGATTGCGTACCAAAGCGTCAAGCATCGGTGCCGCGAATGCCAAAGTCTTACCACTGGCGGTGGGAGATTCCAAAACTATATCTATCCCATTTAGCGATCTACTGATTGCCTCCGCTTGATGCTCGTAGGGAGTAGTGATTCCCGCGCGGATAAGCGCATTGCGTACGGATGGGTGCAATTCAGATGACCATTCCTGTGCATATTGAGGTTGGATACACTCAACGGTCCCGGTTTGAATCTTATCGTCGTCGCGCAACGCATCAGACTTTTTCAGTTGTTCCTTGAACTGTGCGATGTCAATCATTTAATTCCTTCTTTCAGCATAGCCAAGATGCACCTGTCCCCGTACAAACTGCATTCTGACAGGGTCAATCTTTTACACACCTATTGTCCCGGTAGTGGTTTGTCCATTTTCAAAATGAAGGCAAATTCAGTTCGTAGTAGGGCAATTCTGTGGCGTACTCGTCCAAATGCGAAGTTGCATTATTGCTCGTTGTTCTCTCCTGACGTGCGATGAATCGCACTACTACAAACCCACACTAAGGCTAACGCACTAAATCACCGGTTTGCGGTGTGCAACGTACGGTGGCTCCAGCATCAACTTCTGGTCCTCGTCTGACATTAGGTTGCGAAGTTCGTCATCATATCTGCCCTGTCCCCATGAGGCATGTCCTGGTGAATACTTAAACAGGATTGAGCGGCGCTCGTGTGTAGCTGTCCACGGGAGTGTGCCGTGTGTCAAGGCTTCGGTGAAGATCACCACGTCGCCTGCCTTCTGATGCACCGGTGCCATGCAGATTTTGTTGTCTACCACCGGTCGGAATTCCGGCGGACACGGGTAGTTGCTCTTATGGCTACCCGGGATGCAACAGAAACCACCGTGTCCAGGCAGCATATCGGTCAACGCCCACGAGACCACGGTTAACCCGTTGTACATCCGATCGTTTCGGAAGACATAGTACTGTGACGGATCATAAGGCGTACCGCCACCGTGGAGTGTTCCGCCTGGATTGCCATCTATCATCAAGATGCCGTAGACGTGATCGAGCCGGAACTTAGGACCGACGACCTCCGCTAAGCACGGCATAATACGCGGATGGTTAAGGAGTTTACGGAACGCGTCGTCCTCCCAACTCAAGAATCCACCGAACCGTTGTGAATGGATGTTATCGTCCGCAGGATCAGCGTAATTTTGTGCGTCAATGAGTGCATTCAGTTCTGCAAGTTCTTCATCGCCTAAAACACCTTCAATATTCACATATCCCCATAAGTCAAACAGATATTTTTCTTGAGGGTTCATCGAGACACCTCCGTTAAAGG
>JAPPDN010000347.1 GCA_028824575.1 Candidatus Poribacteria bacterium
GTGATAATGTCTATGTTCCCGCCTATACTGATATGCTTCGAGTGGTTTTTGCATCAAAATTCAAGCGTGGAGACTTAACCAATTTGGTAGATTTGCTTTCGGGCGACTCTGCGGAAGAGACCTTTTATCGACTCGAAGACAGTATGCGAAGCTATATAAATAAAACTAATTTCAAACGTTTTGTTATGATATTACGCTCAGCTGGGTTCGTGGATGCTTCAATGCTCACGGCGAAAAACGCTGTTAATTCTGCTTATATTCTATTTCTAATATTACGCACACAGAATGTGGATGCTAGCCAAATTGAACAATTGGTCCGCCGATGGTTTGTGATGTCAGTATTAACTGAAAGATATAGCGGGGAACCTCAGGCTACTTTGAGTGAAGATGTCCGAAATATGACTACCGAAGAGGCAACAGCAACGTACCTTAACGGGCTAGAGCGAGCAGGACTTTCAAATGCCTTTTGGAGTGAAGAGTTTATGCAGAAGCTGGAGGTCTCAGGCCCTAACAACGTTTATTTTAATGTATTTCTGGCAAGCCAAATCAGGGCAAACGCCAAGGGATTTCTGTCGCGTGATATTACAATAAGGGACCTTTTTGGAGGTCAGAAAGATATTCATCATATCTTTCCCAAGAACTATCTACAGGGATTGGGTATTGCAAAGAAACAATACAATCAAATCGCAAACCTTGTGGTCACACAAAAAGAGATCAATATTGCAATTGGCGATACGGCACCTATAGCATATTTTTGTCAGCTACAATCGGGGTGTGAAAATGGAGTCCCTGCCTACGGCGGGATAGAAAACTTAGAGGAATTACAAGAGAATCTTGATGCCCACTGTATTCCTGAAAGTGATTTTGAAAACTATGATGAGTTTTTAAAAGAACGTAGACAACTCATGGTTAACAAAATACGCGACTACTACTCTTCCTTGTAACATGAATTGAAAAATCAACCGATGAAAAATACAACTGAACCTATTAAAGCAGCCCCAACAGCGCGTGGTGGGACCAGTCTTGATGGAATGAGAACCATCCTTGCGGATGCCCTTTACGAGATAGGGTATGATAGCACGTTAGTAGATACTCTGATAGAAAGAAATGTCATTGATTTCAGTGTTGTTAACTACACAAGCGATATCAAGGACCAACTCACAGAACGTTATGGAGAATTTATTTTATGGGATAATAGCCTTGAAGATGCTGTTGCCTTTGAGGTCTTAACTGATTCTTTGACGGGTGAACTCGGAACAAACTGGCGTGCCTCTGAGAGCAACACTTTTCAAGAACGTATCCGAGATATGATTGCAAAACTAATTGGAAAGTTAGGATTAAAAGTGGTTTTACGCTATGATTTAGGAGGGAGTGATGCCTTATCCAAAGAATTGGAAAGTGTTAAACGACAGTTGACAGTTGATTATGGGGAATTCAATTCTGAACTTCCCTATGTTAATCTTGTCATTTATACCCCTGAGAATTCGCGCGTTATTGCTGTAATCTCGTGCATAGTTAATTTGAAAGCCCGAATCTTTGACACACTTTATTGGAGACTCAAATTTCGGGAAGACGAAGATAAAGCCTCTATCAAATTCTATCTTATCACAACTGACATAGACAAAATTCTGCAGATTATGTACTTACCGAAACCAAAACGAAAAAAAGGACGAGCCATTTTAGAGGCGGATATTGACGGCATCTATGTGCTAACAGCATCAGAATTCCAGCAAAGCGGCAAGGTTAAACTGTTTGAACATTTCATTGAGGATCTTAAACAGGTCATAGGAGAAAATCAATAACATAATGAAAATAGCAAATGCCCCATGTTCATGGGGCGTGCTTGAGTTTGAATTGGATGGCGAAGCACCCAGTTACACACAGGTGTTAGACGAGATGCAAGCCATCGGTTACATCGGTACCGAATTAGGCGATTGGGGCTTTATGCCGACGAACGCAGGACAACTTCGCGACGAACTTGCGAAGCGAGAGTTAACGCTGTTAGGGGCATTTGTAAGTGTCGCACTCGCAGATGCGGAAACGCACGCAGTAGGTGAAGCAACAGCACTGCGTCATGCACGCTTGTTAGCAGATGTCGGCGGAAAAACGCCGTTCATCGTGCTTTCAGACGACAACGCTACGACAGAACTCCGCACCTGCTACGCCGGTCGCGTCCGACCTGAACACGGATTAACACCAGCACAGTGGAATACGTTTGTACACGGTGTCCACCGTATCGCGCAGTCGGTGAAAGACGAGATTGGACTTCGCACCGTTTTTCATCCGCACTGCGCCGGATACATAGAGACAGCAGCAGAGATTGACACACTCATGGAACGCACGGATCCTGACCTCGTCGGGTTGTGTTTCGATACCGGGCATTACCGCTTCGGTGGCGGTGATCCGCTTGAAGCATTTGCTCGGCACGCGGACCGGATCTGGCACGTCCATTTCAAGGATTGCCATCCGGACATCGCTGACCGGTCTCGGGAAGATGAGTGGGATTACTTCGTCTCTGTCGGCAACGGTGTTTTTTGTGAACTCGGCAAAGGAGATGTCGATTTTCCGGCGTTCCTTTCAGAATTACGAAATCGGGGTTACGACGGTTGGATCGTTGTAGAGCAGGATGTCTTACCGGGGATGGGCAGTCCTTACGAGAGCGCATCGCGGAATCTGCGGTATCTGAATTCGATTCTATAGCAATAAACGTACAGCATCGGAGTTAGGAGACTTTTGATGAACAGTTCTTCAAAAATTCGTGTGGGTGTTATTGGGGTAGGGCGCATCGGCAAACTTCACATTGAACACCTCGCCCAGAATATACCAGAAGCCGAACTCGTCGCGATTTGCAGCTTGAACCGTCCCATTGCTGAATCCGTTGCTGAACAGTATAATGTCCCGATGGTGACAGCCGATTATAACACCCTCTTGTCAGACGCTCGGATTGATGCCGTGCTTGTCACCTCCTCAACGCATACACATGTCGAAATCAGCCAAGCCGCCGCGAAGGCAGGGAAACACATCTTTTGCGAGAAACCGATCGCGTTTGACTTGGAACAGATTGACGAAACCTTGGCGGTTGTAGAAAAGGCTGGCGTGAAGTTTCAGGTCGGTTTCAATCGTAGATTTGATACGAGTTTTAAGCGAATCCGTGAGGCTGTCGCCTCTGGCGAGATTGGTGAACCGCACATCATGCGTATTACGAGCCGAGACCCAGCACCACCGCCCATTGAATATGTCAAGGTCTCAGGCGGCATTTTTCTTGACATGACGATCCACGATTTCGATATGGCGCGTTATCTCATTGCGGACGAGGTTATTGAGGTCTACGCGGCGGGCGGCGTGCGCGTCGATCCGAAAATTGGCGAGGCAGGTGACATTGATACGACGGTTATCACCTTACGATTCCAGAATGGCGTTATCGGGACAATTGATAACAGTAGAGAAGCTGTCTACGGCTACGACCAGCGTGTTGAAGTTTTCGGTTCAAAAGGGATGGTTACGGCGGCGAATCCACCGACGGATACTGTTACCTTCAGCGGCAGTGAGGGGAGCCGTGCCGCATCGCCTCCATATTTCTTTGTGGAACGCTACAAACCGGCATTTCTCTCGGAATTACAAGCCTTCTTTACATCCATTCGGGATGATACACTGCCACCCGTTACAGGGACGGATGGTCGTGCACCTGTTGTGATCGGTATCGCAGCCTTGAAATCGCTACGCGAAAATCGTCCTGTCCTCTTGTCGGAGATTTAGCCGTTCTTTACTCACCCTCACCACCGACTTCACCGACTTCGATTTCAATCTCATCGCGATTCCTGATACGCTCCACGAGACCGTCTCGGATGTCCACAATCCTGTCAGAGACATCAAGCATCTTCAGGTCGTGTGTTGCCGAAATTACAGTAACGCCTTGTTCTGTATTCAAACGTTTGATGAGGTCAATAATCTCGCGTCCCGTAATAGTATCAAGGTTCGCTGTCGGTTCATCGGCGAGGACGATGCTTGGATCGTTCGCGAGTGCTCTGGCAATAGCGACACGTTGACGCTGACCGCCTGAGAGTTCATCGGGTAGGTGATACATCCTGTCCCCTAAGCCGACCATATCCAGTAACTTTTCCGCTTTTTCATTGCGTTCTCTCTCAGAAATCCCTGCGAAAATCATAGGCAGCGTTACGTTACCGTGCGCGCTCCGCACGTGCAGCAAGTTGTAACTCTGAAAAATGTAACCCACGCGGTGGCACCGAAACGCTGCAATCTGTCTTTGGGAAAGTTGGGACATATTTTGCCCATCGATGTAAACCTGCCCCTCTGTCGGTCGGTCGAGCGCGCCAATCATGTTAAAAAGCGTGGATTTACCGGAACCGGAGGGACCCATGAGCGAGATATACTCGCCACGTTCAATCTCGATATTGATGCCGTCCAAAGCACGAAGAATATTTGAACCCATGCGATATTCTTTGACAACATCTTCAGTTTTCACAACGATATCATTCATAAATTCCTCCGTGCCTATACCTCGGTACGCATCGCTTCTGCAGGTGGGAGTTTCGCAGCACGCCACGCTGGGAACGATGAACCAATCACTGCCAAAATCATACCGAGTATACACCCAAGCAAAATAACGACGATCACGCCGAGCTGCATCGGTCCGTTTTCAGGCTGCGCCGGTAGTAACGGGAAATAGAAGAATAGGTCTAACCCATAGTCTTTAAGTCCTAAAAGTACTGCACCCAGTGTTCCGATGAGCGCACCGATAAGTGCCCCAGAAAACCCTTGGAATCCCGATTCAAGTAGGAACAGTCTAACCACGAATCCATCTAACGCACCGAGACATTTCATTGTGCCAATCTCGCGAAAACGCTCTGTTACTGCCATCAGCATTGAGTTGGCGATACCTACCACACAGACAATCAAAGACATAACGATGAGCCATATATCTTTTGTGGAAATGCCTTGTTCCGTTGTCTCTTCAAAAGTGTTGATTGTTGATTGTCGTCCGCTCTCCTGTAGCGCGACTCCGATTTCGTTATTTGTCCATACCGAAACCAGAAACGCAATACCCAATGTAATACCTGCTGTTGTGATTATTGAACGACCAAAACGGATTTTCAAACTCTGGAAACTAATCCGTAGCGATTCTACGAAAGGCAGATCAATCTGTTCTTCAATGGGTGTTCTTTGCTGCAAATCTCTATCTCCTTATTTTTTTCTGTCTATAAAGGTATTGTATCAAATTTACAATTTCAATTCAAGTTTTTCATGCATACATGATAGCGTCATTCAGTTCTCCCTTAATTTTAATCTTCCACAAATAGGTGCATTACTTTAGGCGCAACCTCCGGATCGCGACTCCCACTGACGGCTGATGGCTGACTGCCTCTATGGCATTGACTTTTCAATTTTCGGCTGTTATACTGAAGGCAAGGTAGGACTAACCGATGCTCCGAAAATCTTTCTCTATTCTAATGCTATTATTGTGCTACGGGATTCCGATTTCAGCACACGATGCTTTCTATCCACACCATCGTGAGGATTTTGAGAACATGGCGCGCCGTCGCGAATTACGAACGACTGTTCTTCTCAGCACGGCTGCTTTTCTCTGTGTTCTTGGGGCAGTCGTCTACATTGCTTTACGAAGAAGCACAGATGATAGTGATGTGGAAGAAGTTGACGCAAAAACGGTTCAAGAACATTTGGAACACGCCACGAATAGTGCCGTGAGTGCTGCACGACAGTCTCTTGACACGAAAGGAGACATCGCCGATGCTGCCATAGCGTGCTTCACAACCTACGCTGAGGCATTTGGTGTGACGTGGCGACCACCGTCTTATGGACAGCGTCGTCCTGAATCGGTGCCGTATCAGATACGATGCAAGATAGGATCGGATGTCGTCACCCTCAGCATTGACAGTGAAGTCGTTCAATTGAAGGCGGAACACACGCCGTCTAAAATAAGTTTGAGTTCGCAAGGCGCAGCGAAAAGTGTAAGCGCGACTGTTGCCCTGAGAAGATTGAGCGAGGGAGAGGAGTAGGGTGTTGAACTTATGCCGTAAGTCGATTGATGAGTGAAGCACTATAGCCTGCGCCGAAACCGTTATCAATGTTTACAACGGTGACACCGGAGGCACAACTATTGAGCATGCCTAACAAGGCAGCGAGTCCTCCGAAACTTGCGCCGTAGCCGATACTCGTAGGTACAGCAATGACGGGACAATCCACCAACCCACCGACAACGCTCGGAAGCGCGCCTTCCATCCCGGCAACAACAATGATAACACGGGCTGTTAAAAGTTTCTCGTGATTACTGATGAGGCGGTGTAACCCTGCCACGCCGACATCGTAAAGGCGTTCCGGTGTGTTTCCCATCATCAGTGCCGTTTCAGCGGCTTCCTCTGCAACGGGTAGATCGGACGTACCAGCGGAAACAACGAGAATCCCCGGCGCGCCTTCATCTTCAGACTGCCTGACGGTAATCGTACGTCCGAGGTCGTTATAGCGTGCTGCGGACTGGATTGTTTTCACCGCTTCATACATGTCGGGGGTGGCGCGAGTTGCGAGAAGGGGGTGCCCGGCGGAGAGAATACGCTCACTAATCTGTTGGACCTGTTCAACGGTCTTCCCTTGACAAAAAATGACTTCCGGGAACCCTGTGCGAAGTTGGCGATGGTGATCAATTTTTGAGAACCCTAAATCTTCAAACGGGAGTGTGCGAAGAGATTGCAGCGCGTCATCCACTGCAATCTCTCCACCTTTAACCTCTTCAAGCAGGGTTTTTAACTTTTCAATGTCCATTCATTTAACGATACGTACGTCCACTGCTCGTTACATTCGTAAGGGTGGGATGGATCCCACCACAATTAAAATTAGTATTCTAAGAAGAGACGCTTAGGCTTTCTCAGAAGCCTCTTCCTCGGTTCCGTCATTGCCGCCAACGCCCGGGATGGATTCTGCAATTTTAGCGCGGACATCTGCAGAAACTTTACGACCAGCATCCACAGCAGTTTTTACCTGTTCTCCTGCTTCATGGAGACGTTCTTTTCCGGTGTCTACGATGTCGTGAACGCTCTCTTTACCCTGTTCCACGAGGGTATGAGCACCTTCTCGTGCACTACTGGCAGCTTGTTGCGCTAATTCAACCGTCCGATTTTTCGCGTCAACTGAGGTATCGCGAATTTTCTGTCGAGTCTCCTTACCCGAACTGGGGGCATAGAGCAGACTGATGACAGCCCCTGCCATAAAGCCTGTGAAAAAAGCGAAAACCATTGTTAGCCCGTTGTTCTGTCCATTATTGCTCATTTTTTTATCCTTTCTACTCGGTTAAATCTATCTTGATGTCGCTTACAAGCCAAAACTTATGAATTACAGAAATGGTGCTACTTGCAAGCCAAACTTAGTGTTAAAGTTTACGAAAACCAGCGTTAAAAGTTTCAATTCTCACATTTATCTCTTGATGTAATTTAAAAATGCGGTGCTATCATGATTAAACGTTTTAATGCCTCATAAGGTTAACACTCAGGCTTTGTTTGATTCATTTACTCGTTAGGCGCGTCGGATGTCGGTGTATCTTCTTCTGAATCACGGGACTGTCCGGCGGCGAAACTATCCCAGCCCGCTTTAATACCTTGCCACAAACTTACAATATCAGCCAGTGAGACCGCTATCTGGTTACGGAAAAACGTCGCTTGTTCAATCGTCTGACCAGAAAAACCACTCACTTTCTGAACCAATTCTTCGAGTTGTTGGATGCTTTGATTCAAAGCACTACTCATTTCTTGGATATTATGCACAGTCGGTTGAATTTCTGACTCGCTGATCCCTTGTAAGGAAGCTGTCAATCCGTTTAGGTTTTGTAGCAGCTGGGGCAGCTCCTCGTTTACCTCTTTCACAGTCTTATCCACATCAGTGATCAATTCACCGATTTCTTGGTTGACCATGTTTTCTACGGAGTTCAACGTGTTTCGGATGCTATTCAGCGAATTGCGGAGACTACCGACTGCCGCGCAGAGATACCCCGCAAGTGCTGTGAGCGCAAGTAACGAAACACCGAGGCTAAATTTCCAGAAAATTGAACCAATAAGGTTCCAATCCATAATTCCTCCTTTACACATTCGCTTTAGAGACTGTTTTGTGGTGAATAACCCTTCAAGCGCGTTTATACTAAAAAGCCACAGCCTACAGACTTAAGTTTGAAGTTGTTTTTTTACGATTTCACCCGCTGCATCAATTGCCGCGTTCACTTTGTCCGGGTTTTTACCGCCACCTTGCGCGAGTTCAGGGCGGCCACCACCGCGACCGTCTGCTAACTGTGTTAATTCAGAGATAATTTTGCCTGCCTGCAAACCACGATGCTTTACCAAGTCTGGGGTTACGCCGACCACAAAAGCGACCTCATTTCCAGCCACAGCCGCAAGGGCGACAACGCCGGATTCTAAGCGGTTTTTCAGCTCATCAACGAGCCGCCGCAACCCGTCTCTATCTGTGTCCGCAACACACGAAGCGACAACCCGTACATCTTCTACAAGTGTCGCGTCTTTGACTAAAGCATCAACGTTTCCAAGCGCGTGTTGGCTCTTGAGTTCCTGAAGCTGCTGTTCCAATTCGCGTTGTTCTTGCAATAGCCGTTCAATCCGTTCAAGCAAATCCGTTTTCGGTGCTTTTAACAGACTCGCCGCGTTAGAAAGCAGCGCAGTCTCTTCTTGAATATTAACCGCCGCTGCACTTCCCGTCAGTGCCTCAACGCGCCGGACCCCGGCGGCGATGCTGCTTTCACTCATAAGTTTTACGAAACCGAGTTCGCCAGTTGCACCGACATGCGTGCCACCACAGAGTTCAACGCTATAGTCTCCAGCTTGCACGACGCGAACAATATCTCCATACTTATCCCCGAAGAAGGCTAACGCCCCTTTCGCTTTCGCGTCATCCAGTGGCATTTCATTAATAGAGAGTGCATCATTCCCGCGGATTTTAGCGTTCACATATTCCTCGATGTCGCGCAGCTGCTCCGCTGAAACAGATTCGTAGTGTGAAAAGTCAAATCGGAGTCTACCGGCTTCAACGAGTGAACCTGCCTGCCCGACATGTGTTCCGAGTATTTGCCGTAATCCGCTGTGTAGGAGATGTGTTGCGGTGTGGCTCACTGCAACGGCACTTCGGTGTTCGGTATCAATTTTTGCCTGCACAGCGGTATAAGGTGTAATTTCACCTGAAAGCACCTTACATTTATGGACAACCAGATCCGCAGAAGGTCTAAGTGTGTCTTGCACAGCCAATTGCGCGTTTTGGCTCTCAATTGTACCGACATCGCCGACTTGGCCACCAGACTCGCCGTAGAAAGGCGTGCGGTTCAACAGCACAAACACCTCGTTGCCCGCTTGTGCACTACCTATCGATTCCGCGTCGGCAATTAAAGCGACAATCTCTGCGTCAATGTGGTCTTGCGTGTAACCGACAAATTCCGTTTCACCGTGCTCTTTAAGGACTTCTGCATAGATAGAAATCTCTTCGTCTTTAGTACCGCCTCTCGCCTCCCATACTGCCCGTCCACGCGCCCGTTGCTCCTCCATGCTATCGGCAAAGCCGGCATCGTCTACAGTAAACCCGCGTTCACGGGCGAGCATCTGGGTCAAATCGAGTGGGAAACCGAACGTATCGTGCAACTCAAAGGCACGCTTGCCATCAAGTTCGGTGTTGTTTTCCGTTGTGAGTGCATCAAACGATTGATCAAGGAGTTCTAAGCCGCGTTCAATTGTCTGATGAAAGCGATTTTCTTCACCCTGAATCGTCCGGGTAATAAATTCACGCCGTGGTAGAACATCAGGAAACACATCGCCGAGCAATTCGACAACGTTATCAACGAGTCGGTAGATAAAGGCTGCGTCCATCTCTAATTTTTTGCCGTAAAGCACGGCACGTCGTAAAATTCGGCGGATGACGTAACCGCGTCCCTCGTTAGAGGGCATCACACCGTCCCCGATTGCGAACGTCAGACACCGAATATGATCCGCGATAACTCGATGCGGTAAGCCACGTTCATCATCAAAATAGGCAGTGTCTGTCATATCAGCAATAGTTGACAACAGCGGTGTAAAGAGGTCCGTCTTGTAGTTTGAATCGACACCTTGCAATATGGAGGTAATCCGCTCAAAGCCCATGCCTGTATCTACGTGGGTCGCAGGCAGCGGTTCAAGCGCACCGCTTTCGTTCCGATTGTATTGAATAAACACCAGATTCCAGATTTCTCGGAACCGATCGCTGATGTTCGGACCGGTGTTCGGGTCATTCGCGGTTTCAGGATAGGCTTCAACACCCATATCAACAAAAAGTTCGCTGCAGGGTCCGCAAGGACCCGTCTCTCCCATTTCCCAGAAATTGTCCTTATCGCAGCGACGGATACGCGAGAGCGGGATGTCTGTCTCTTGGAGCCAAAGTTTCTCTGCTTCGTCATCTTCAAAATAGACTGTTGCCCAGAGAAGTTCCTTTGGAATCTGCCAGAGTTCGGTTACCAATTCCCATGCAAAGGCGATCGCTTCCTGTTTATAATAATCGCCAAATGACCAGTTTCCTAACATCTCAAAGAAGGTATGATGGCTTGGCGAATAACCGACCTCTTCAAGATCGTTATGTTTACCGCTGACACGTAAACATTTTTGCGTATCCACAGCACGCGTGTACTCCCGCTGCCCGATACCGAGAAACACATCTTTGAACTGGTTCATACCGGCGTTGGTAAACAACAGCGTCGGATCATCTGCTGGTATCAAGGATGCACTCGGAACGATCGCGTGTCCGTGTTTACGGAAGTATTCTAAGAAACTATCTCTGATTTCATCTGATGTCATGTGTGAATTTTCTCCTATCACTCCTATTCTCATTATAATCTATATCTTATAGATAAATCAAGATAAAACAGATACAAAAATCGATTGTGTAGCTTGTGTATGATGTGCTAAAAGGTTAAAAGATCTCCTCAAGTACCTGCCGAACAATGTCAGAACCGAACCCGCGCCGCGCCAAGAATCCGTGAAGTCGTCGCTTAGCGACATGGGGCGGCAGCCGTTTATACTGTTTGGCTCGTTTTTGGGCGATTTCAAGTGCGACTTTTGTCTCGTCTTCAACCTCTACCGTTGCTATGACCTGTTCCGCTGTTTCTTTGTCTATACCTTTGTCAACCAATTCGTGCTTGAGCAGCGTTTTCCCTCGCGGATTTGATTTTTGTCTGCGGACTATCCAATTCTCTGCGTACTTCCGGTCGCGAATATGCCCTGAACGAATCAATTCCGCAATAGATGTTTCAATCGCGGTTGCCGAAAAACTTTCTCGTTCGAGGTGCCGTTCTATTTCACTTTTGGTATATATTTTCGGCTTAAGTGTGGGGCGTGGGGCTTCCGGTTCGTCCGCTGTGGCATTATCTTTCGCTTCACGGAGCAGCCTTAGCGCATGGTTCTTCGCGCGCATCACTTCATCCGCTGCAATTATCTTTTCGATGGCTTCGGGTTCAATCTCTAAACCGATACGCAGCCCAAATTTTTCAATTAAGGCTGCATGAATCACAAGAAACGGAGCACCGTTGAGAAAGAGTTGTTGATGTGAGGGTAATTCAGGTGATGCCTGAATATCAGTAATTTTTTGTTTCATAATGGCTCTCGGCTTTCGGAGACTATCAGCCATCAGCGGTCAGAAATCTGAGTCAACACCGAATGCATATATGGCGTTCAGCAGGTAGACTGTGGCAGTTAACATTTCTGCTACTGCCACAGGTTCCCTCTTTGCCGAAAGCCGACTGTTGACGGCTATTCGTCTATTCACCGCCGTTGCTGCCGGCCCAGAGGGCACCGCGCGCTAACAGCGTCCCAAACATCTCATGCTGACATGCTGAGGCATCGTGACCGAGTGCAAGGTAGAAAACTTTACCTTCACCCCAATTCTTTGTCCATGCCACGGGGGCTGCGGCACCTTTCCACAAGGCTGATGCCAGTATATGATTCCGAGGATCATAATCGAGGATGTACTGCTCGTCCGTCACGACGAATTCGTCGAGCCCTTCCGTAATTTCGTGTTCACTATCAACGATGCTAACCTGATAGTCGCGGTAGCGTGGATGTGTAACGAAATAGCCACCTACCATTGAACGGTATTCTGGACAGCCGCGAAACGAGTCTGCCGCCGAATGTATACCGACGTATCCCTTACCCGAAGCAATATGATTGAGCAAACCGTTCTTCTGCGCGTCCGAAATCTCGCCTATCGTGTAATAGAAAACGATGAGATCGTACGGATCCAAATTCGGTGAAACAAGCGCGTCAAGGTCTTCTTCGACTCTCGTGATCTCAAATTCATCTCGCTGTGAAAGCACATTCACGATCGCGTCGCTACAACCTTTCCAATCGTGAATTGCGCCACCCGCAAAAACAAGTGTGTTGATTTTTCCCATGAGTTAGCCTCCTTGCTAAATGATATGCTATTATAGCACACCTGCAAAAATGCAGGCAAACTTTTTTTGGCATTAACAGCATCACTCAGTTCCACCATAGTTCCGATTCCTTGTAGGAGCGATTCCACTAACTGCCGACTGCTGACGGCTGACTGCCTCTCTAATTTGCACCATAAGAGGTCTTGTGATATAATGAAAGGAATGTTAGAAACACCCACTGCCTCGGTATCTCTAAAGGAATTAAAATGGAACGAAGAAGCATTTTATCTCGATCCCTTATCGTAGTTGCTGTACTCATCGGCATATTTGTTCTACTTTCATTGCGCCGGTGGAACATCGATCACCCGCGACTGACACCGCGTACAGTTGAAATCCCAAACGCAATTCGTCAGAAATTCGCAGTCCCACCACACAAACCTGAGCTGCTCGCGATGGCAGAGCACGGTGGTTCTATTGACGCTGTCGCATTTTCGCCTGTAGATGCCTCACTTGTTGCCAGTTCATCTGTGGTTGATCATACAGCACGCACAATAAAGTTGTGGAATTTAAACGGGACGAGCGAACCTGTGGAAGTACTCGGTGGCTATGCTTTCGCTTTTTCTCCGGATGGCGGATCCCTTGCTATTGCAAGTGGGGCGAGGGCGAGTCGGTTGTGGCATATAGATGCGAAGAAATCTATCAGTAACTTTGGTTCAGGTGCTTATGAAATCGCCTTTTCGCCAGATGGACGATGGATTGCAAATGGTAATATCGGGGTGAAGTTGTGGGACGCTCGTACGCCGAGAGCGGTAACAGCAGGTGTTGTCTTGTCAAGTGGAGGCTCTGTGGAGAAACTCGTCTTTTCACCAGATGGCAAGTTATTAGCCATCGAGAAACGAGTCGGTGGCGACGTGACTATTTGGGATATCGAGCGTAAACAGGCTATCAAAACACTAAAGCAAGAGGCAAGGTGGACGCAGGCTCTCAAGTTTTCGCCAGACATGGAGAATCTATTGCTTGCCGTGGCGGACAATAATGGAAACATTGAACTATACGCCTTGCCGGACTGGCACCTCCATGCCACAATTACGACAGCACCGGTCCATGATCTTGCCTTTACACCTAATGGAAAGATACTTGTCAGTGGCGGTATTGGAGATGTAGAGTTTTGGGGTTTGGAGAGCGGTGAGCCTATCGCCGCTATAGAAGATGCCTCCAGTTGGGTTAATTCTGTTGCCTTCTCGGCAGATGGAACCGCATTGGCAAGTGGTTGGAGTGATGGAGTCTTGCGCGTCTGGAATACTTCGCAGTATCTGAACCCACAGGCATTAGTTTCTCCAGATATAGTGCGGTTAATCTATTTTCTACCGAGTGACCGCGCCGCTCAGCCGGATATCACCGAGAAATTAGACAAGTTGATAAAAGAGATCCAGCAGTTTTACGCCGACCAGATGGCGCACTACGGATTCGGGAGAAAAACCTTTACTTTTGAGAAAAATGAGGACGGTAGCGCGAAAGTGTATCTTGTGGAAGGTCAGTACACTGATAAATACTACCTTAAGGGAACCTCTGGAAAAATCAGGAAAGAAATTAATGAGAAATTTGATGCGTCAAAAGATGTCCATCTTATTGCTGTGGATATCAGTAGTGAAAGAATTAACCTGCAGCGTGAAGGTGTAATCGCCGTAGGTGGTCTCACACCCGTTGGACTCGACTATAAAAAAGGCTTATGGGGCGCACGAGCAGGCGGTGCTATTGTGCCAGCGTCCGGCGATGATGGGTTCAATTGGGAAACGATTGCCCATGAACTCGGACACGCCTTTGGGTTAAAACACGATTTTCGGGATGCCAGCTACCTGATGTCCTACGGTCAAGCCCAAAAGCGGTTGTCCGAAGGCAGTGCCGAATGGTTGGATAAAAGCCGTTACTTTAATCCCGGTCAACCGTTTTTTAATCAACCCACGGCAATTGAAATTGTGGCTTCTTCAGTCAATCCGTCTAAGTCTAAGGTTCTCCGGTTTCATCTCAAAGATGTTGATGGTCTCCATCAAGCAATGTTGCTAATCCCTCCGACTGCGGATACGCCACCGCCAGGGTACCAGTGGGACAAAAACCCAGAAGACAATAAGAGAAGTTGGAAAAGGCAGCAGAGAGGAAAATCCTTTGTGCTACATGATTATTGGTTTCTGGATGCCCAGAAAGAGGTTACTGTTGAGTTTAACCTACCAGAGCCGAGAAAGAACCGTCTTGAACTTCGGATTATTGATGTACACGGCAACATCACCTATCGAACATTTGATCTCAGTGAAGATATGGCAAGTTTGGTAAAAGAGTAAGACTGAAGGGCAATTCAAAACTGTTCTCTTGTTTATGATAAATGGTTCACTCGACGAACGGTCTTGTGATATTAAGAAAATCTACTTTCTCAGTGTTTCCGATGCTAAAAAGGAGTTGAATTGCGTTCCCAAAAACTGTTACCTCTGTATGTGCTGATCGCGCTCTTTGTTGCTGGTTTGATGGGTTTTTATATTTTTCTGAAAATGGATCCATCGAATCAGAGATTTGCACAACCACCAGAAAAACTTACGCCGATTGCCGAGTTCAACCACGAAGTTCTAATTTACGATGTCGCATTTTCGCCTGTGGATGCCTCTCTTGTTGTTGGTGCCGACGATAATAACACAATAAAGTTGTGGCACCTCGCCAACGCCGAGTCACCTCAGGCAATTCTCAGAGGGCACATTGGTCCAGTTAAATCAATTGCTTTCTCACCTACGGGAGAATTGCTCGCGAGTGCGGGTTTAGATAATCAGGTTATATTGTGGGATGTGCTTTCGGCAACGAAAATCAATTCTCTTGAGGTTCCCGCTATAGTGCTGGCTATTTCATCGGATGGGGACTATTTGGCGACTGCCGGTAGGCACTTGAAACTCTGGGACATTCGTAATCCAAAGGAGATAGCGGAGGTTGAGACGTTCCCACACGATCACGATAAATCGGGGCTATTTTGGACAGTTGACTTTTCACCTGATGGAAAATGGCTTGCATGCGGAGATGAAAATGGTAGACTCGAAATTTGGGATGTACAGCACCAGAAACTTATCCAATCTTTAAAAGCAGATTCCGATAAAATCTTGTCTGTACAGTTTTCTGATGACAGTCGCTTTCTCGCGAGTACTGGATTATATAGGCATACGCTATGGCTGTTACCAGAATGGAAACTCTACGGAAAGATAATAGGTGAGGCAGTGGGTTTAGATGTTGCCTTTTCCCCTAATAGCAAAACATACGTCACCTCTGATATTGACGGGGCAGTCTTTCGTTCTACGACGAATGGCGAACGGATTACTTCGCTTAGAGGAGCTACAGGTGGAACATGGTCGGTCGCATTTTCACCCAATGGCGATATGCTTGCCACCGGTGGTAAAGATGAAAAACTTCGTTTGTGGAATGTTTCAGCACAGCAATTAGCAAGGGCTGATACGGCTCAACACGATGTCGTTCGACTGATCTACTTTCTTTCCAAGGAACGTCCACCGCAGCGCGGCATCGTTGTCAAATTGGATAGATTGATAAGACAAGCCCAACGTTTTTACGCTATTCAGATGAAAAGCCATGGGTTTGAAAGAAAAACCTTTACTTTTGAGACTGATGCCCGCGGCAAAGCCAAGGTATTTCTGGTCATAGCGGCACATCCTGATGAGTATTATCACGATGATACTTCTCAAAAGATTAGGGCTGAAATCTCCGAGAGGTTCAATTATTCAAAGAATGTTTTACTTGTTGCTGTGGATATAGAGAAGGGTGTGTTTCGCATGGAAGGGAAACGCAGGACGGTCGGATTGGGCAACGTTACTCACTTAAAATACAGTGAGAAATTAAGAAGAGCACTCCATGGCGGACGCGTTTTCGTCTCCGCTTCCCATAACGATTTAGAGTGGGATACGATTGCCCATGAACTCGGTCATGCCTTTGGTTTACAACACGATTTTCGTGGACGTAATCGCAGCATTATGTCTTACGCAAGTGGAAGATATGAATTGTCGAAATGTACTGCTGAATGGTTGGATAAAAGTCGTTTTTTTAATCCGAATCAACCCTTTTTTGACAAACGCGCCACAATTGAGATGCTCTCATTCCCCAATGCTTCTGATGCCGCCACCCTCCAATTTGAGGTTGCTGATGAAGATGGACTTCATCAAGTCCAATTGATTGTGCCAACAACCCGGCGCGACCCAGTCACGAAACAAGGTTTCAAGCTGCACAGTTGTCAATCGCTAAACGGAGCGGAAAAGGCTACAGTTACATTTGAATTGCCAAAAACTTCTGTCAAGGAAATTGAACTCTGGATGATGGATCTGCACGGAAACATTGTATGGAGAGAATTTGACCTCAGCAAGGATTCAGCACAACCGTCCGAAAACCCTTAATTTCACGAAAAAGGAAATCACATGCGAAAAAAAATCGCCATCTTTCCAGCGAGTTTCGACCCTGTCACCAATGGACACGCTGACCTAATTGACCGTATTTGCAACCTCGGTGTCTTTGACCAACTCATCGTTGCTATTGGTGTGAATCCAGAAAAGCCAGCGCGTTTCACGCTTGAGGAGCGCACTGAGATGCTCGAAACCGTCATTGAACCGTATCCGCAAGCCACGATTGATGGTTATACCGGGTTGACGGTACATTATGCACAAACACGTGGCGCGTGTGCTATCATCCGAGGACTCCGCGAAATCTCCGATTTTGAATGGGAATTCAAGATGGCACGAATGAATCAGCAGATCGCACCAGACATTGATACCGTCTTTATGATGGCAAATACACAATATGCGCACATTAGTTCAACACTCGTGATGGAGGTCGTCCAGATGGCACAGCAAAAGTTAAGCGAGGAAAAATTACGGGAGATAGTACCAGAAATCGTTGTTGAATTTATCAAGAAGAAATTTGAGGTCCTATAAATGGTTGTCAGTCGTCGGTTTTCAGTTACCAGTTAAAGATTTCCGCTTTTGAAACCATTTCTCCAAACTTGGAGCACCCCAGAAAATGGTCATAAATTGGTTACATGAAACCGCTTAACCGACAACTGATAACTGACAACTGTTAAAACCGATTGTCCAGACTCAAACTCACATTGAAACCCGGTGAATTTACACCGGAACCGTGCTGACGATACCGTTTGTTAAGTAGATTATCAAGCGATAGCGTCAAACGTGTGGCATCAAAGAGTTTAACACCACCACGTACGTTCAGTGTAAACCATGCCGGTGTGCCCGCATCTATAGCGGCACCGTTGGAGTCAAATTTAACTTCCGCTGGGTCGCGCGTTGAACCTTGAATCCGTGGGTCGCGGATGTCACTTCTGTTCAATCGTCTCTGTTCGGCGGCTCCTCGCACAAAGAACATCGCCCAATACATTGTATTTTCTGGTTCCCACTGGACTCCAACGATACCGTTCAAAGGGGGTTCTCTACGAATGCGTTCTTCCCAAGGCTTCTTTCCATCCTTATTCGGTTCTTCACCACCAATTGAGAGGATTTGCCCACGGAGTATGGCGGCATTACCAAAAATCGATAAAGTGGGCTGAATTGGGATGCGTCCGGCGAATTCAACACCTTGAAGTTGTGCTGAATCGATATTATCAAATACGAGTACGTCAATATCTGGATACTCTCTGATTAGGTCTTTGTGAAGTTGAGGTAACTCTTGACCTGCGTATGCCTCTTGAACAGGTTTGCGCCCAACCAAATCACTAACCCGGCTGTAGAATAGCGTTAAGGCACCACTGAAATAGTCATGTTGTGCTTTAAAACCGGCTTCAGCCGTCCACGAAGTTTCGGGTCTCAAATCCGGACTCGGTGCTGTGACACCCTCATTCGTGACTTCCACTGCGGTCGTGTCATTTAAAGAGGGCGCGCGGAAAGCGGTTCCAAAGGTGCTGACAAAGTTCAGATACTCTGTCAAACTGACAACTACACCGGCACTTCCTGTCAAACTACTGTCGAAGACATTAAACTCATCAAAAGCCGGATCTCGGACAGAGAGGTCTGCGGTGGTTTGATAAAACGTCGCGCGGCCACCGAGTGTTAATTCAACAAGATCAGGTACCACCATAATTTCATCTTGAAGATACAGACTTGCGTCCCAGAACTGAGAACCGTTAATGAAGCGTCCCTTTTCGTCGTCAACATTTTCCTTGCCACCAGCAGTTTTCACGGTCTGGCTCTGTATCGTATCAAAGTAGAATTCAGCACCGCCGACCAAACGTTGCTTGGGAAGAATTGAACTGACCGCTTGCGTACTCAAGCCGATGGTGTTAACTGTATCGTATCGCTGCCGCCGATCCGTTACGCCCCGGACCACCTCGTTTCGTCCCTCTTTTTGGCGATGATAAGAGGCTGTCACACGGAATGTATCAATGTTCCCTTCTACTGGGTTAACTATATAGTTGGCGTAAACGAGGTCACGATCTTGCGGTTCAAAAAAGAACTCGGCAAACTCTTGCGGTGCGATTTTATCATACCGCGGTGTTTGCGGCTGCCGCCACATCTGGTAAGCAACATTGATAGTGCTTGTGTCGTTAAGTTGATACCCAAATTTTGCATCGGCGTTAAAGGCTCTCCAACCTAACGGACCTTCAGTTTCAATGAGCCATCGCTCAGGGATGTTATCCTTTGGTATCGCCTGCACCTCATCATATTCATAAAGTTTCACACCACTTGGCATGTCATCTACGATTTCATACTTCCGATTCTTATAGTGGAGGTCATACCCACTCCCGGACGTTACATCGCCGTAGTCTCGCACACCACCACCCACAAGGAATCCAAATCGTCCTTGGTTCCCTGAGACTTCTAACCGACCGAGTTTTTCCTGTGTAGCAGTCGAGTAGCGGGCCAGGAGTCGTGGCTGTATATTTAGGGTGTCCTGTGCTGGATTGAGTAGTACCGATTTCGTAAAGAAACTCACAACACCGCCCATCGCGCCGCTTCCATATAGCGTGGAACTTGAACCGAGTAACACCTCCGCACGCTCTAACATTTCTGGTGCGATGGTTGCTGTGTACTGGTTGGGTCCCGAACGAAATGTCGAATTGTTGAGACGGACCCAGTCAATATGTATTGAACTTTGGTAACCCGTTAAGCTCCGAAGCATCGGCGACCCTTGTCCGACCGTCGTCTCTTGTGCGATGACACCGACAGAATCACGAAGTAGGTTGGACGCGTGTTCTACGTTGGATCGTTCCAATTGTTTTAAATCCAGAACTGTAATGGCGTTAGGGGTTTTGAAAGGCTCTTTCTCAGCACGTGTCGCTGTAACTGTTACTTCCTCCACCTCCACAACTCTCTCTTCTTCCACAACTTTTTTGTCAGTATGCTTTTTCGCGAACGTAGATGGAATCCAAATTATGGATAGAATGAAGCTTGTAATGAGAAAGAGATAAAATGATTTTTGCATGATGGTTTTCTCCTTTGAGTTTTCTTTTCTCTATTGTGGGCATTTACGCCATCTGCGACCTAATAATGTTATATTTGCAAATTGTATGCCACCCAAAATTTTATATGAAATTGACGAATTTTTAACCCATTTTCGCCATAATTTATGCTATACTGTTCATTTATTGGACAGTTTTTATCAGATGCTATACAGTGTATCCGCATCTCACATCAAAAATTAACGCTTGCGTTTTGCCATAGGTTGTGATAGGTTATACATTATATAACTCCATAAACCCGAAAGAGGTTCAACAAATGGTACATTTCAGGCTGACTTTCGTTTTGGCGGTATTCGCGATACTGTATACGGGAATCGCTGTGCCAGAAGATCAAGCTACATCAAAGGGCGGCACGATCATAGGGGATATTAAAGATACAACACTACTTGAAAAACCGCTTAGTCGGGTTCGGGTTGTATGTGTAAGCGCAGACGGTGCAGAATTTGAAACGCAGTCTGATAAAGACGGGCATTTTGAACGTGCGGGTTTACCTGCAAGTCAGTACACTGTCAATCTCTACAAACCCGGATACGAAGACCGTGTAGGAAAACCTGTTTCAGTTATTGACGATGGACGGCATTATGTCCCACTAACGATGAACATATCCAAGAATCCTAACGATAACAGCAACGGGGGCGGTGTTCTTCGGTTCTGGGCTTACAATCGCACTAAATCCGGAGGTCCAATGGAGGGGCTTGAGATTATAATTACGGGAACTGTTGGAGTGGATCCACCAGTAGTGACTGGTATTTCCGGCACCCATGGACTATTTCAAAGTGACAAATAGTCTCCTGGAACCAATATCGTAACGCTCATCAAAAATGATTATTCTCTTGTCTGCCCAATGACTGTTCAGGCGGGCAGAATTACCGATGCCCGTATATTCCTCCCAATTCCCGATAAAAACACAGATGCCAATGTTCCACAAGCACAGGAATCGGAGTGGGCAAATGCAAAAAATGTTATCCGCGGCAGGATTCTGGAGATGGATCCTTCTTATACTTTGTTGAGTGATGTTAAGGTTGTTATTGAGAGTGCAGACAGGATTGTGTTTAGTGACACATCCAATGCCGATGGTGAATACGAGTGTCGGGGTTTGTCAGCAGGTCGCTATCTCATTAGCCTCCATAAAGACGGATATATTGAGAAGGAACGGATGCCCCTAATTGTTACGAACAATGGAAACCATGCTCTGGGGGTTACTGAAGAAGGTATGTTTGTCAGTTATGCAGTGGTTGCCGACGGAAGCACCTTTAAACTCACACACGGAATGCGGAAACAATAGAATTGCTTAGTGTGGAGATCCTTAAAAAATTAATTTTTTATGTTGCGATTTTACGCGAAACATAAACGATAACACAATCAGGAGTAAGTATGTCAAAAGAGAAATTAAACTTCGCATTCATCGGGTGTGGTGGCAACGCACGTGGACACGGACGCAGTGTCTCAAGTGTCGAAAACGTAGAGATTGTTGCTCTCGCGGACCCAAGTGAAGGTTCCCTTGATGCGTTCAAAGAGACTGTCGGTTTAGACGATTCGCTTCCTACCTACGCCGACCACGTTGAGATGCTATCCACTGCCAAACCCGATGCGGTCGTCATTAGTTCGCCGCACGGTCTGCATTTCCAGCATATCATGGACGCGCTTGATGCAGGATGCCACGTGCATACCGAAAAACCGATGGTTTGTACGGTGGATCATGCTAAGAAGGTAATTGCGAAAGTTGAAGAGACGGGTTTACACCTAATGATCGGCTACCAACGCCATCTAAGCCCTACCTACCAATACTGCCGCAGCGTGGTACAGAGTGGCGAACTCGGACGCGTCAACTTCGTCTCGGCGCATCAATCGCAGAATTGGTATCGGACTCAGCAGGGGAAATGGCGGCAAGATCCGTTTCTCGGTGGTGGTGGACAACTCAACGATTCGGGAAGCCATCTTATTGACATCCTGCTCTGGGTGCTGGAAGCGAGTCCGGATACAGTCTTTGCGATGATAGACAACTTAGATATTGAAGTAGATGTCCTCACAGCAATGTCAATCAAGTTTGATACGGGTGCCTTGTGCAATATCAGCATCGTCGGACATGCCTACGGTGGCGTGCAAGAGGCATTTTCTGTCTGGTTAGAGGAAGGCGCGCTATATCTCCGTGAAGGCAAACTCTATCGTCAGGAACAGTCAGGATCGCCAGAGCTTGTTGACGATTCAGAAATGCCAGCGTCGGGCAACAAAGATGTCGCTTTCATTCAGCTGATTCGCGGTGAACGGACGGAGAACCCGATCGGTGTTAAGAACGGGTTGCGTGTTATCCAATTAACCGAAGCCGCGTGGCAGTCCGCCGAACTCGGTAGACCTGTCAAGGTCGATCTAAGTTAGTGAAACAGGATTTACGCACAAAACAGATATTGAAAGATGAAGGCGTTAGAATGGAAGGGTGGAAGGATGGAAACCCCATCCTTCCCTTCTTTCAATCTTCCAGCCTTTTCTGCTAAGGATGCGAGATATAATCATGGGAGCGTGGAAGTGTTGGATGTCCAAAACCTGTGCAAATCTTTTGGAAAAAAGTCGTTTTTTACAGAACTCACGTTTCAGGTACCAGCCGGTGAGTGCCTCGTTCTGCTCGGCAGAAACGGTGCAGGTAAAACGCTCTTGCTCAACATCTTAGCAACTTTAGTTGAACCGACATCAGGCACTGTCTCTATGGCTGGCGTTGATGCTTTTGGAAACCTAAAACAGGTGCGTCCGTCAATCGGATATATACCGGTAACATTTGACGGATACCCTGAGTTAACTGTCGTAGATTATCTCAATTTTTTCGCGGCTGCATACAAATTAGAGAAACGCGAACGTGCCTCAGCAATTGATACTGTGCTTGAATTAATGGACATCCAACACGTGCGCGACATCAAAATTGAGGTGCTGTCAACAGGAGAACGACAACGCCTCTTATTTGCCAAAACCTTTCTTCATGAACCGCAACTGTGGCTGCTCGACGAACCGCTCGCCCCTCTTGATCCCGGCGGACAGGTCGAGATGTTAGAATTGATCGGTGAACTCCGAGCGATGGACAAGACCGTCGTAATTGCTACCAATCGTCTTGAAGATGTCCATCGGTTGTGCGATACTGGTTCACAAGACGGGACGTTTGTGGGAATACTGAAAGATGGACAATTTACTGAGTTCAAGAAATTTAACGAATTGCGAAATGAGAATGCTGAAGCCGATACCGCAGATTCCCTCTCATCAAATTGGTTTTACGAATTCTACTTGGAGGTTACAAAACCGTAATGTCAGATATAGGAAAATTCTTTCAGGAAAACGGATACTATTTCGCCAAAGGGGTCTACGCCGCTGAAGAAATTCAGGCGATGGAAAGCGACTTTGATCGGGTCGTGGATCAGCTCCTCAAAAGCGATGAGAACGTCAACGCACGTTGGGGCGGTAGATTGATGGATG
>JAPPDN010000770.1 GCA_028824575.1 Candidatus Poribacteria bacterium
CTGGAGAATCCCTAAATTGAGACCTATGGCGTGGTTACAAACCGCGCCTATCATTGTCATCTGGAGCGTTTGCGAAACAAGGGTTCGGCTAAAGAAGCAGCTGAAGACTGGGTTTGGATAAATCCGGTTCGGTTAGGAAACCGAACCTACCGGGCCTGGAGAATCCCTAAATTGAGACCTATGGCGTGGTTACAAACCGCGCCTATCATTCTTGGCGACCGAGATACCCTTACAACAACGACGCAACCGTGACATCCGCCAAACATTCCTGCTGTGACGCTGCTAAGACACCTAACACACGCGCACCCGCTTCAGACGAGAGTCCTTCCACAAAATATGCCGTCATTTCACCCTCAACCGCCGCGACAAGTTGGTCTAACGTAATCTCCGACAGCCCACGTGCCGGGAGATACCCATCCGTATCGCCTTGAATCTCATAGATTAATCCCGCCGCCTTGAACCGCTCAAAATTCGTATGCACAACTTCTTCCGAAACACCCGCACGCATCGCGACCTGCTCGGTTGTACACGCACCCTCACCCTTCACGAACCGCTCCGCCACAATTAGGAACAGCACGATAACGCCAGCACTGTTCAGATAGCTGTTACTGCCATGTCGCGGCTTCCCACGCGCGAGACCCCGCGGCTCTAAATGCTGAAACACGTGTGAGACCTCCGCACCAAGCAAGATAATCACCCAAGCCGCATACGTCCAGATAGCGAGAATAATCAGCAGTGCCAATGCGCCGTAGATGTTACTGTAATTCTTCCATACCAGTTCAAAATAACGTCCGAACGCGATCCGCGCAATCTGGAACAGGGTCCCCGCGACAAACGTTCCGAGCAGTGCCACGCGCCACTTCACGGTGGTATTCGGCATCGCAATGTACATCAGGAAAAAGAGGCAGTAGATCAGTAGCCACGGGAACATGTGTACGAACACCCAGTGCTGCGTACTCGAGAAGAAAAGGAAGATGAGCAGCGGTCCCACGGTTAACAACGTATAGAAGACGGCGTATTTCTGAAACGCACGCATCACCGGCAACCGCCGCCGCGCACTCCAGATGTCATTGAGATGCTGCTCGACAGACATGAACAGCATTGTCGAGACGAGCAGGAACAGCAAAAATCCGCCGACACCGAGTCCGCCAAGATTTCTATTGGCAAATGCGGAGAGTTCTGATACAATCTCTTCAGCACCGTAACGCGGCAGGAAATTATCCAGCGCGGCGATCAACGGTGAATTACCGTCTGCAACGGCACCAAACGTCTTTAACAGAAACAGTGCGACAGCCGATAACGGCACAAGACACAACAATGTATTAAACGCCAATGCCGATGCTTGTTGCAAACAGTTGTGTTCCCGGAATTGATGCCAGACGTTCGCAAATAGACGCACTGTTAACGTCCCGAAATTACTAAGGGGGTCCCCATATTTATCCGCGAGGTTGTTCATAATGGTGGTCCTCAGTTAAAAATTCTTTTCTGACGACTGAAAGATTTTTCGCAGAAAAATCGTACGGATAACTGACAACTAACAACTATGCCAGAATCGCAACCGGATCTAATTTCACGCATAAAACGCAAACTCAGACAAAACCCGTTCTTATCTCACCTCATTGGGTGTCCATATCCCGCACCGCGCTGGAACCGATGTGTCAGACGGCTCCTCCACCAACTCGCACCGGACGCGAATGTGTTAGATCTCGGTGCTGGCAACAGGCGCCGCGCCCCGAACGTCATCAACCTCGAAATCGAAGCGACCCCGGAAGTTGACATCATCGCGGACGGGCATCTTTTACCGTTCAAGGACAATACCTTTGATGCTGTTATCTCTGAAGCCGTGCTCGAGCATGTCCATTCGCCAGATACCGTCGTCTCGGAAGTCTATCGTGTCCTGAAGCCCGGCGGTTATATCTGCGTCGCCGTACCATTCCTACAAGGCTACCACGCCTCGCCGCATGATTACCAACGCTGGACAGCCTCCGGTATTGTGCAACTTTGTATCGCCTTCACCGAAATCGAGAGTGGCGCGTGTGCCGGTCCGACGACTGCGCTCCACTGGATCTTCCGAGAGTATGTCGGACTGACGTGTTCTTTTGGAAGTCTTCTCGTCGCGAAGGTGGTCTCATTGCTTATCGGGTGGCTAACATTTCCGTTCTTACTTTTAGATGTGCTTTTATCTCGACACAAGGATGCCCATATCTTGGCATCAGCCGTCTATTTTTTCGGAAGAAAGCCGTGATGCGTTATTATACCATTTCTGAAAATTTATATCAGATTAACTGTGCCATAGTGTCAATTTAGGGTTTTTCGTTCGATTCTCGTGCTATTAATTCTGAACTGTGATTTATTTGATTTCTGTGATTTCGATGATAAGAGCACGGATCACAATGGACTGGAAACCCGG
>JAPPDN010000525.1 GCA_028824575.1 Candidatus Poribacteria bacterium
AACTACGAACAACGCGCCGCGAGCATGCTGCTCACACGCGACGATTTCTCGAATCGGGAACGCTATACCCGCATGAACGACACGATGCGTGCCCTCCTTCATTTTGGCGTGATCCCTATCATCAACGAAAACGACACCGTCGCAGTTGACGAAATCAAAGTTGGTGATAATGATACCCTCTCTGCTTACGTGACAAACCTCGCCCAAGCACAACTTCTCGTTATCCTCTCCGATCAAATAGGGTTCTACACCGCCGACCCGAGGCACGCCCCTAACCCAGAACTGATTCACACTGTTACCACTATTTCAGATGAAATCTGGCAAGCCGCTGGCGCAGCTGGCACAACAAGCGGCACCGGTGGGATGGTGACAAAGTTACGAGCAGCAGAAATCGTCACCAACTCAGGAGAGATGATGGTGATGGCACACGGACAAGAACCGCTTGTCGTTACAAGACTCTTGAAGGGCGAATTGCTCGGAACTCTCTTCCTCCCGCAATCTCGTATCTCTGGACGAAAGCGGTGGATCGCTTATTCCCGTCCACCGAAAGGCAGACTCATTGTAGATAACGGTGCACGCGATGCACTCGTACAAGGCGGTAAAAGTCTACTCCCTGCCGGTATCCGACGCGTGGAAGGCAATTTCGACTACAGCGACACCGTCTCATGCTTCACCGAAAACGGCGTAGAATTCGCACGCGGTTTGGTGAACTACAACGCCGTAAATACTGCTAAACTCGCTGGCAAACATACCAAAGACATTGAAAACATCCTCGGTTACCGCGATTACGACGAAATCATACATCGCGATAACCTGGTCCTGCTCGATTGATGCCGTCCTATCCACTGTCTAACACTTTGTCTATCTTCAAATGAAAGATAATCCCTTGAAAATTTTCCAACCGACATGCTATAATACTCATGCTTATTTTCACCTACAACTCATTTATCGCAAACTTCAAAGGAATATTATGAGCGAAAATATCCAAGAACTGATCCAATCACAATCGAAAAAAGCAAAATCGGCGATGCGTGTTTTATCGCGGAGCTCCGCTGACGTACGAAATCACGCGCTTTTAGCAATGGCAGAGAGTCTACAGAATTCCAAAGATAAAATTCAGACCGCAAACCGCATTGATCTTGATAACGGCGAAAAAACCGGACTCCCTGCACCTCTCATGCAACGGCTCCTGCTGGACGATAAAAAAATCGAAAGGATGGTGGACAATCTCCGCCAAGTCGCTGCACTCCCCGACCCAATCGGTGCGGTTATCAGTATGGGAGAACGTCCGAACGGCCTCAAGATTGGCACAGTCCGCGTGCCTATCGGGGTCGTCGCCGTGGTCTATGAATCTCGACCCGATGTGACCGTTGAAGTCTCGGCACTCTGTATCAAATCCGGGAACGGAGTTATCCTCCGAGGCGGTTCCGAGGCAATCCACTCCAACGCGACGCTTGCCCGTATACTCAGCGATACTGCTGCCGCAGAAGGTGTACCTGATGCTATCCAATTCGTTGATACCACCGACCGACAGGCAGTCTACGAACTCATCCGCCTGCCAGACTACGTTGACCTCATCATTCCGCGCGGCAGCAACGAATTCGTCCAGTTTTTGATGAAAGAGTCCGATGTCCCAGTTCTTGGACATGCCGACGGTATCTGCCATATCTATGTCGATGAAGCCGCCGACCTTGAAATGGCAAATAATATCTGTATGAATGCGAAGGTTGGATACAAAGTCGCTGTCTGCAACGCATTGGAAACGCTCCTTGTCCATGCCGATACTGCCGAGAAATTCCTCCCCACTTTCTGTGAGACTTTACAGGATTCGGATGTTGAAATCCGCGGATGCGAACGGACACAGCAGCTTTATCGCGCCGCCAAACCTGCGACTGAAGAAGATTGGCGCACAGAATACCTCGATTACATTTTATCCATTCGCGTGGTGGACGATATAGACACTGCAATTGATCACATAGAAACCTACGGATCGCACCATTCCGATGCAATTATCACCGAAAGCTACAGCACAGCCCAACGCTTCCTCAAAGAGGTGGATTCCGCTGCAGTCTACGTCAACGCCAGCACCGTTTTTACCGATGGCTACGAATTCGGTTTGGGGGCCGAAGTCGGGATTAGCACGCAGAAACTCCACTCTCGCGGTCCCATGGGACTTGAAGGGTTAACGACTTATAAATATATCGTCTATGGAAACGGTCAGGTGCGAGAGTAGATACGCGGTACCCGAACCTTATCATAGGTGTCAATTTAAGAAAAACTGATCATGGTATCGTAGGTGTTTTGCTTGTGTGTTTCCCCAAGTTGAACGGACTCCACCAAATCCGTAAAAAATAATAAAAAATAGAACCTCTCCATACAGGCTATCTTAGCCTGTCTTCTCA
>JAPPDN010000287.1 GCA_028824575.1 Candidatus Poribacteria bacterium
AAATACAACCTTGACACTTTTCGAGGCGATTTCTTCGGGGGCGTTACCTCGATGGTTGTGGCACTGCCAGTTTCACTTGGTTTTGGAATTGCCTCTGGGATGGGAGCAGCAGCCGGGCTTTACGGTGCCATAGCTGTTGGTTTTTTTGCTTCAGTGTTTGGCGGGACACGTTCCCAGATATCTGGTCCAACAGCACCCATGACCGTAGCAATGTCAGTCATTGTTACAAGTCATGCTTCCACTATCACGGAAGCTCTGGCGATTGTTGTATTGACCGGTCTCTTCCAGATCCTTTTGGGAATCTCAAGGATAGGCCGTTTGGTCGTTTACACGCCTTATGTTGTCGTTTCCGGCTTCATGTCAGGTATTGGTTTTATCGTTATCCTGATGCAATCGCTACCTTTGTTTGGTTCCTCAAGTGCCACTGGTGGGCCCATGGGGGCAGCACGTGCTCTTCCAGAAGCAGTGAACAGTATTAATGGCAATGCTTTCGTAATTGGCTTGATCACACTTGCCGTGGGTTTTCTTTGGCCAAAAAGGTTCTCACGATTTGCTCCAGGTCCTCTGGTTGCCCTTATTACTGGAACAATGTTAGGTATCTTGTGGTTCACGGAAGCACCTGTAATCGGGCCTATTCCTGTTGGACTCCCGACAATGCAATTCGCTTTGCCATCGATTGGTTTTGTACTGTATTCATTGAAACCAGCTATCATCTTGGCATTGTTAGGCTCGGTTGACAGTCTTTTGACTTCTCTTGTGGCTGATTCTTTAACTGGAAAACGTCACAATCCGGACAAAGAATTGATCGGTCAGGGTATAGGTAACATGGTTGCAGGTTTTATTGGGGCTTTACCCGGTGCAGGGGCCACCATGGGTACGGTCATCAACATCCGTTCTGGAGGGTCAACCCCGGTATCAGGTGTGGTTCGAGCTTTACTCTTGTTTGGGCTGGTATTGGGCCTCGGTCGATTCGTTGAACCGATACCTCTTGCTGCCTTGGCCGGGGTACTGATCAAGGTTGGTTGGGATATCATCGACTGGCGAATGCTGGTCAGGGTTCACAGGCTAAGGCGTGAGCATCTCGTCGTATTAATGGTAACACTCTTCCTTACCGTATTTGTAGATTTGATCACTGCGGTTGCCATTGGATTGATCGCTGGTGGCATGGTACATGCACGAGGATTGGAAAAGTTGGAGCTTGACAGTGTGGTTTCGGTACCTTTGTTGGATACGAAATTGCTTGAAGAAGACGAGATGTCAAATCAAGATGACCTTCTTTCGGCAAGAGCTGGGATGGTGGCGTTGAGGGGTATGCTGAGTGTTGCGGCATCTCATAAGTTGGTCAGTGTGATCGGTCAAGATATCATTGAACACGAGGTTGTCATTTTTGATTTCTCGGACACGGTGTATATAGACGATAGTGCCGCTGTGGTGATAGGACAACTTCTGGAAGTTGCAGCCAATTCCAATACGGAATGCATAGTAGCTGGTCTGAGCAATGATGTGGCTTCCATACTGAACAGCCTCGACATCCTCGAAGGGATTCCATCCGATAGAATTGTTGGTACGATCAAGGATGCTCGAAAGGTTGCCAGGGGAATTCTGGAATTCAGTTGATGACTTGATTTTACCATTGCCGAAATACTGAGATTCAGAAATTAATCGTGAACCTCTTCGAATCTCATTGACAAGGAACTAGGGCATGGATTCAAGCAAGAGAATTCCATTAAACAGATCTTTCGACGGAATAGTTCTCTCAATTAATTGAAAAGATAACAAGCAACCGAATTTACCAAAAAACTAAAGTTGGCAGTACAAATAGGTCTTTCTGTCATATATAGTGATTGGCTTGAAGCTTTGGGAAACAGTATTCAACTCCGAATAGTGGAGGTACCGGATGGGTCAATTTTATAACCTAGTTTGATAAACAATTGATTGAGAATTTTAATATATCCGAACCCTATGTATTGATAATTGGAGGGGGTAACGCAGCGCTTTGTGCTGCAATCACGGCAAAGGAGGCAGGAGCATCCGTCTTGCTCCTTGAAAGTTCGCCCAAACCCTATCGAGGTGGGAACAGTCGGCATACCAGGAATTTCAGATGCATGCATTCGGGGCCCTTGGGAGAGTTGACTGGAAGGTATGAGGAGGATGAATATTTCGATGACCTTTTGAAAGTAACGAAGGGCAAGACCGACGAAGATCTGGCCCGAATGTGCATTCGTTCTTCTCAAGAGGCATATGATTGGATGCATGCCCATGGTGTTAGATTTCAACCATCGCTCTCAGGTACGCTTTCACTCAGCCGTACGAATGCCTTTTTTCTGGGCGGTGGCAAGGCACTTGTGAATGCCTATTACCGCAAGGTCATGGATTTGGGTGTTGAAGTCAGTTATGAATC
>JAPPDN010000099.1 GCA_028824575.1 Candidatus Poribacteria bacterium
GGAACAAACACCTCAACAAAAATATCAGTGACCTATCGTGGGTAACCTTAAAAAATGGAGACTTCCCATGAAAGCAAAGTTGTTTTCGATTTTTTTGGCGCTTATTCTGATTCCAACGCTGTCCTTACCCAAAACCTTCGCTGAATATGAAAGCTATACGCAATTAGGTTTACCTGAGAGTGCCAAAGCGCGTTTCGGTAAAGGCTGGATAAGCGAAACCGCCTATTCCGCGATTGCCTACGCCCCCGATGGTGCGCGCCTCGCTGTGGCGAGTAGTGTCGGTATTTGGCTTTATGATGTGAAGACTGGTAAAGAACTCGATCTGATCGTAGGGCATACGGATGTGGTCAATAGTGTCGCGTTTAGTCCGGATGGCGAGACTATTGTTAGCGGCAGTAGCGACAAGACGCTCCGGTTATGGGATGCGAACACCGGCAATCTCCTCCGGACATTCACAGGGCATACGAGTTCAGTCAATAGCGTCGCGTTTAGTTCGGATGGCGAGACTATTGTCAGCGGCAGTAGTGACAAGACGCTCCGGTTATGGGACGCAAACACCGGCGAACTCGTCCGTATATTCACAGGGCATAGGGCTGTGGTCAGTAGCGTAGGCTTTAGCCCGGATGGGGAGGTCATCGTTAGCGGCAGTAGTGATAGGATGGTGCGTTTATGGGCTGCTGAGACCGGCAAACTCCTCCACACACTCATAGAGCATACATATTCGGTTAAGAGCGTGGTGTTTTCGCCTGATGGTGAGACAGTTATGAGTGCGAGTCGGGACAGGACGATGTGTTTATGGGCTGCTGAGACTGGCAACCTCCTCCACACATTCACAGGGCATGTGGATTCAGTGAATAGCGTGGCGTTTTCTCCCGATGGACGAACACTTGTTAGCAGCAGTAGCGACAAGACAGTCCGGTTATGGAATGTGAACACCCGCGTCCTCATTGACACACTCACAGAGCATACGGGGTGGGTCCTTAGCGTGGCGTTTTCTCCCGATGGACGAACACTCGCGACCGGGAGTCAGGACAGAACGGTGCGTTTATGGGATGCGAACACCGGAAAACTCATCCGAACACTCACGAAACACACGAGTCCGGTGCTTAGCGTGGCGTTCTCTCCGGATGGACGAATGATCGCTATTGGCAACCAGGACAAGATAGTCCAGTTATGGGATGCGAACACTGGCAAACTCTTCCGAACACTCATAGGGCATACGGATGGGGTCGATAGTGTAGCGTTTTCGCCGGATGGACAAATGATCGTTAGCGCGAGTCGGAACAATACGCTCCGGTTATGGGACGCGAACACCGGAAAACTCCTCCGAACACGCTCCGGATACCCGAGTTCGGTTGAGAGTGTAGTGTTTTCGCCGGATGGACAGGCACTCGTTAGCGGGGGTTGGGATGGCACCCTCCGTTTATGGGATGCGAACACCGGTAACCCCATTCACACACGCGAGGGGTATAGGAGTTCGGTTGATAATGTATCGTTTTCGCCCGATGGACAAACGATCCTTGGCGCGAGTTGGAACAGTATCCGTTTATGGGACGCGAACACGGGCAACATTATCCGAACATTCATAGGGCATACGGATGGGGTCAATGGCGTTGTGTTTTCACCCGATGGACGAACACTCGTTAGCGGCAGTAGGGGCGGTACGATCCGCTTATGGGATGCAGACACCGGCAACCTCTTCCGAACGCTCACGGGGCATAAGAAGGCAGTCAATAGCGTGGCGTTTTCGCCCGATGGACGAACATTCGTTAGCGGCGGTAGTGACGGTACAATCCGCTTATGGGATGTGAATACGGGCAATCAAACACTTGTAAAAAATACGTATTCGGTCAGAAGCGTATCGTTTTCGCCAGATGGAGAGACTATCGTTACCGGGGAGGATGGATCCAGGTACGGCATCCTCCGTTTATGGGATGTGACCACTGGAAAACTCATCCGAACAATCACAGCGCATTGGCATTCGGTCGATAGCGTGGCGTTTTCGCCCGATGGACGAACGATCGTTAGTGGGAGTCCAGACAAGTCGGTCCGTTTATGGAATGCGACTACCGGCGACCTCCTCCACATACTTATGGGACATACCAATGGTGTCAATAGCGTGGCGTTTTCGCCAGATGGAGAGACATTCGTTAGCGGTGGTGGAGACAATAAGATTCGTTTATGGGACGCGAACACGGGCAAACGCATCCGAACATTTACAGAACTTGCGGATGGTGTCAATAACGTATCGTTTTCGCCCGATGGACAAACGATCATTAGTAGCAGTTGGGACAAGGCGGTGCGTTTATGGGAGACGAACACCGGAAGACTCCTCCGGACATTCACAGGGCATACGAGTAGGATCCGTGGCGTAGCGTTTTCACCTGATGGGGAG
>JAPPDN010000750.1 GCA_028824575.1 Candidatus Poribacteria bacterium
TCTCGCGCTTTTGTACACGAGTCTATTTGTGGCGTTAGGATTGTTAGTCTCGGCGCGTGTGCAACAGAGCGCGGTGAGTCTGATGATACTGCTGTTGACGTGGGTAACCTTTGTCGTTTTTATGCCGAGTACTCTTGCTTCAATCGCAAGTAGTTTCTCACCGGCAACATCCTTTGAAGAATTTTGGAAGCAGCGTAACCCGATTCAAGAGGACTTATGGGATATATATGATGAGGGTCGGTCCAGTAAATCAGAAGACAGGAGGCTAAGGGCGAAAAGCGAGTTTTACACCGAAAACGCTGAAAGAGACGAACGCAAGCAGGAAGAACGATTAAAGTACCGGAGTGCCCAAGTGCACCGAGCGCGCGCTATCACCGGTATCTCACCCGCTACACTTCTGCAGCACCTGATTGAAGGGTTTGCTGGCACCGGATTTGAGCGACACTTGCAATTTGTGGAAAACACACAACGTTATACCCATCAATTACGGGAATTCGTTGTTGACACCGATAGAGCCGATCCAGAAAGTCTTCATATTTTGGGCGTGCGTGAAGGTATGTCCAAGAAGCCTATCAGCCCAGAATCCGTTCCGAGATTTGAAGATACACTTAATCTGAGTAGGGATTTCAATACCGCAGCAATGGAATTGTTGCTGCTAACGTTATTCGTTTTAGTGCTTCTGTCGGGTGCGTATCTCGCCTTTGTCCGCGTTGAGGTATAATATAAAATGCTTAAAACACTCATTCGCAGGGAACTGCTTGACAATCTAATGACCTTCCGCTTCGCAGCGGTCCTGCTCATCACGCTGTTGCTCGTTGTTGTAAACACAGTCGTGCTTGTCCAAGATTACGAACAACGTTTGGAGAGTTATAATGATTCTGTCAAAAGGCACCAGCAGGATTTACGCAATTCCAAGACCTATTCTACTGCGTACCTGTTCATTGACCGGGCACCGAATCCGCTGAGCATCTTTAATGTCGGATTAGATAAACGTTTGGGCAACCTCATCGGTATCTATCACGGATTTATGCCGACACTCTGGGATGCTCAGATGCACGGTACGGATAATCCGTTTATTGCGTTTTTTTCTTCAATCGATATTGTCTTTGTCTTTGAGGTTATCCTCAGCCTGATGGGGTTGATTTTCGCTTACGATGCGATTGCAGGAGAACGTGAACGCGGCACGTTACGTCTCGTTCTCGCACAGCCCATCGGACGCGGGCAGATTTTGCTTGCAAAATATATCAGTGCGATGGCGTGTTTGTTAGTGCCTCTGATATTGAGTCTGCTTTTCGCACTGCTGTTCTTAACGCGTTCGATGCCGTTGTCAACTGCCGATTTTCTCCGCATCGCCGGAATTGTGTTTACATCGTTCGCGTACTTATCCCTGTTCTACCTCATCGGATTGCTGATTTCGGTAGCGACGCGTAGGACCGGCACGGCGTTAATGCTCGCCATGTTCGTGTGGGGGTTCCTGATACTCGTGTATCCGAATTTGATCCGGGCGACAGTTAACCCGGGTGGCGATATTCAAGCGCGGGTGAAAACTGCCCAGAACCAGATTCAACAGGTTTTAGATGAATATGAAAGAGAACGTCAAAAGTTCCTTGAAAACGAGGGAATCGCCGGAGAAATGGCGGAATTCAGTAAAGCATTAGGGTTTCATCACCAAGCGGGTGTGGATCCAGTAACCCTAACATCTTATATTGAAAATATGAGTGTCATTTCAGAGATCCAGCCCGACTTTGAGAAGTACGTTCCCGTTGCCAAGCGATATTACAATTTCGTTGAACCGTTGGTGACCCGAACAGTAGAAAAAGCGTGGCGCGTCCGAAAGCAGGCACTTAATGATATTTACGTTAAACAAGCCACAACAGATAGAATATTGTTGAAACTCTCACCTGTAGGCACCTATGATGCTGCGACACAAGCGTGGGCAGGGACTGACTTACCTGGACTTAGAGATTTTTTTGAAGCAGCGCAACGTTACCGAAAAGCCAAAATTGACTATCTTTATGCAAAAAACGCGTTCGCGTCACGAGAGTGGTTTGTCGCTGATAAAGGTGCCGTAGACTGGAGTACACTCCCAACATTTACTTTTCAGAGAAGTGATGTCGGAACAAATGCAAAGCGGGCATTACCAGATATGTTTCTACTACTGATCTGTAACCTCGTCCTGTTCATGTTAATCGTTCTTATTTTTATTAAGAGTGAAGTATAGAGGAGTTGTCAGTTATCAGAGTACTGGTTATCAGTTTTCAGTACGGTTTTTCTGCGAAAAACCTTTCAGTTTTCAGAAAGAGATTTCGGAACTATCCAAAACCTCTCCTAACTGATAACCGAGAACTGAAAACCGACAACTATTCTTACTGACAACTGATAACTGATAACTG
>JAPPDN010000642.1:0-1652 GCA_028824575.1 Candidatus Poribacteria bacterium
CAACAGCAGTAATCCCCGGAAGTGTGATGGATGTTTCTGCGACATTGGTCGCAAGAATAACGCGGCGGCGTTGGGATTGTGTGTTGTCAAATGCTCTGTCTTGTGCATCGGGTGGCAGATCGCCGTGTAGCGGGATAAGGTCGATATGCCGCATCTTGTGAAGTGTGTCATGGCATGCATTAATTTCACCCTTACCTGGTAGGAATACCAAGATATTCCCATCGGTTTCTTTGAGTGCACGCTTAATTCCTTTTTCGACGCGTTCTACTAAGTTCTGAGATGTAGGGACCGCTGTCCCACCAACGTATCGGACTTTAACAGGATAGACGCGCCCTTCGGCGCGTAGCACCTGTCCGCCAATGAACCGGGCGAGTTGTTGTGCTGCTATCGTGGCAGACATAATAATAAGTTTCGCGTCGGGTCGTTTCTTTTGGCAGATCGCGAGAAAGAGGTCTGTTTCCACACCGCGTTCGTGGAATTCATCCAAAATGATAGTGCCATACTGGTCTAACTCCTGTCCGGCAGCATATCTTAAAGCGATGCCGGGCGTAACGAAACGGATACGGGTTAAAGTGTCAGAGCTGACATCTTCAAAACGCACCGTGTAGCCAACCGAATGTCCCAGGGGTTCGCCGAGTTGTTCTGCCACCCATCGTGCAAGTGAACGGCATGCGACGCGACGCGGTTCCACGACGAGTACAGGTGCGTTTGATCGCGCGGCACACCAAGGTGGAATTTGTGTTGATTTTCCACTGCCAGTTGGTGCCACAATCACCACAGGACCCATTATGATTGCGTCGTGAAATGTCGCCTTTAGTTCTGTGATGGGAAGGTCTGTTTCGTTCATGGTGGATATTATAGCCTATAGTGGCATTGGTATCAAGAACGGAGTTGCCAAACGCTCTTGACATTTCCCCACGTTTCTGATATTATAACCGTTATATCTATCAACACACATTTTGAAGGTAAAACTATGTTGTACCAGAAGTTCATAAAACAGACACATACAAAAAAACAAAAGACGCACTGCCTATTTGCCTTAATAGCGTTTACTGGGTTGTTTTTCTACCAACACTTGGCACATAGTCAACAATATGTCATCGTTGACAGTGAAAACGGCGATAGACTCACCGGTATTTGGCGCAGTGGCACTGATACTCACTTTGAAATTGAATACCAAGGACAAGTTTTAAGACTCCCATTGACGGGACACACCCTTAGTTTTACATCGGACATAGCGAATGTACAGGATCGAACCGCTGCGAAGTATTATCGCAAGGGGCTGGCACTGTTGGAGTTGGAACTCCCGGAATTAGCACAAAAACGCTTTGAAGCTGCTATTGAAGAGTTTCCGCGGTATCCGGCTGCACACTATCAACTCGGCTTACTTCACAAGGCAAATGGCGACAATGCAAATGTGTTGGAACGCTTCCGTTCTGTGGCAATCCTTGATGCGGCGAATTTTGACTTGGTGCCACATTTTCAGGAACTTGGAAACGCTGCCCTCGTCAGTGAGGCTTATGCGGTAGCTGTAGATAACTATCAACTGATCCTAAAGTATTATCCGGAACATACGTCTGTACCGGAATTGAGTTATATCACTGGATTCTTACTCGTTGAGGAATTAGAGGCGTATGATGAGGGACTGCCTG
>JAPPDN010000642.1:1662-2392 GCA_028824575.1 Candidatus Poribacteria bacterium
CGGCAATCGAACAGTACCCGGACCTGTCTTCCCATGAAAAAGCACTTTTTCTCATTGGAAAAGTGCAAGCGAAAACCGGTCGGTTGGAAAATGCGCTTCATACTTTACAAGGGTTTGTGATGCGCTACCCGGTAAGCGAGTGGGTTTCTGAGGCACGTCTCATCCGTGCTGAAGTCAACTTAAAATTGGGTAGAACGGCAGAAGCTCGGAATGAGGCATCCCAGGTCCACGATATGAGTGCAGATGAGACGATAAGGGAACGCGCGAAACAGATTTTGGATCAGACCCAATGGACGGTTTACACAGTGGCAGAAGATCTCCCCGACAACCGTATCCAAGCGATCGTTTCCGATGGTAAGCGGTTATGGATAGGGACCCCGAAGGGTGTGATGCTATTTGAGACGGCTTTCAATAACTGGCTACCGATTCCAGATGTGCCACAACTGATTAACAGTTCAACGGCAAAGGTTCCAGATGTGCGAGCTATTGCGGCGAATTCAGAAGAGGTATGGGTCGGCACGCGCTCTCAAGGCGCGATCCATTATAACAAGTTGACGCGCGAAATCCAGATGTACCCGCCAACCGATGGGTTCCCTGCTTGGGTCAAGGACATCAAGATGGATGACAGTGAGATATGGTTTGCTACCGATGAAGGCGTTGTTCGTAAAAGTGATTCTTTGGTTGTTTACAACAAGCGACAAAGTTTCATTCCGGAAGATGATATTGAGAC
>JAPPDN010000456.1 GCA_028824575.1 Candidatus Poribacteria bacterium
GATGAGCGTTGCGGGCCATAAGTAAACCATCGCGGTTTGCCACCCCCAGCCGAGAATAAAACGCCGAACAACGATGTTAATCACAATCGGAATATAGAGGCATCTGCCCCACGGACGACTGAATCGTTTAAACCGTCCACGAAAAAATCCGAAGGTGAAGTGAACCGCAAAAGCTGCGAGAGAGATTAGGAAATTCACATCTCTCATTTTCTGAGGAGCGTTTTGACATCCCGGCGTAAACGCAGCATCGCGGGTTTACTTCGACTATCGTAGTAGTCATGGATGTTCCCATCCGCTTTGACGAGAACGAACCGCGGGCTATGGAGTACTTCGCTACCCTTGTGCCCCGCGGCCAAACTGAACCCTTGTTCGGCTAACTGATAAATATGTGCCTTGTCGCCGGTGAGAAAGTGCCAACGTCTATCGTCTGCGCCATAAGCCTTTGCATAGCGCGAGAGGACCTTTGACGTATCCCGCTCTGGATCGACAGAGAACGAGACGAAATAGACGGGGTCTGCGACAAATTCGGATTGTAGGCGTGCCATCTCTTGTGTCATCGCTGGACAAATCGTCGGGCAATTGGTGAAGATGAAATCTGCGATCCAAATTTTGCCAGCCATGTCGGATAATCCTAAGGGTTCTCCTTGCTGGTTTGTCAAACTAAAATCCGGTACGCTGACTTCAACAACCTCAGGCAATACCTCTGGTTTCGTATCAAATGCCGACCATAAGTTAATCCCGGCGATGGCGATAATGATAACACCCAGCATTACCCAGATCAGGGTGCTTTTGTCAAATTTGCGCTTCGTTTTAGTGGCATTATCGGCTTGTGCTTCCATATTCCAAACCCAGTGGGTAGTTAGTGAGCCGACGTATCCACAACTTCCGCCGGTTTCTCTATGCCATCAAGTCGTGTATCTAATGTAAGGTCGGGCATCAGCATGATGACGAGAAAAACGCAGATAAGGAAGGGTGTTATCACGATAGCTGCTAATGTTTTCCTTTCAAATTTCAGATGCATGAAATAGATAGCGACAAGAGCAGCCTTGGAACATGCCATTCCGATAAGCAAGATGGCTTTGATTGCTATAGGGAGATCGGGAATCACGACCAAAACCTCAGCGACTGTCAGCCCCAAAAGCCACCAGAAGATATTCATGTATTTCGGGTGTTCTGTGTGTCCATCCTGTGCCATTCTTATTACTCCTATAGTAGATAAATGAAGGTGAAGACCATAATCCAGATAAGGTCAACGAAGTGCCAGTAGAGTCCGACGATTTCCACTTCATGGTTAAACTCAGCGGTATATCTGCCACGCAAACCGTGTATCAAGATGACAATGAGATAAATGACACCACCTGTCACGTGCATCCCGTGGAAACCTGTGATGGCGTAGAAAGTGGGACCAAAAAGCGTTGAACCACTGATAGTCGCACTCTTTAACCCGTGCTCAGGGATACCTGTCAGAGTCAAGCCGTGTTTAATCAAATGTGTCCATTCATAAGCCTGTAGTCCAAGGAAGATAATTCCACCCGCAATTGTCAGTCCAAGGAACAGACACATGCGTGAAACATTGCCATTCTGAATCGACTCCAGTGCTTTCACCATCGTGACACTACTGCATATCAGCAGAAATGTCATGGCTGCGGTTAGGTTAATACCGAGGATTTCATCTGGTGGTACCCATCCGACTATGCCTGCACCCGCCCGGAGTGCCGCGTACGCTGCGAGCAACGCGCCAAAGGACATGGTATCCCCGACAAGAAAAACCCACATGCCGAGCTTGCCGAGGCTGTCCGGCGTAAGTGAAGGCTCGTATACGTCTTCAGTGTGGTCTAAAGTGGTAGCGTGTTCCACTATATTTAAACTCCTTTATTTGTTATCAGTTGTCAGTTATCAGTTGTCAGTCGTCAGTTAAGAATTTCTGATGCGTAGCAGATGCTCCTTTAACCGACTCCCGATAACAGATAATCGATAACCGTTCCATTGTAAGAAAATAGTACCGCCGATGAGACCAAAGACAGCAAAGGGCATCGCTATCATAAAAAGGATACTCCAATTAAAACCTTTACCGATAGGGTCATCAAGTGTTTTACACCCGGGGCATGCTTCAAGGGTCATCGGTACGATAAACATGACAAATATCAAAACGGAAGTCCATAAGACTGTTGTATAGCAAGTTTTGGCTTGCAAGCTGCGCCAAAATAGTTTATGCATTCCAATAATTCCTTTCGCGATCCTACGAGAGATACACCAAAACGTAGAGAATTGGCCAGAGCGCGACGACAAACATCCAGTAAATGGTACAAGTATCAACCCCCGTGTATCGGGCTGCCGAGAACCGTCCTGCCATTGCCATACCAAAAACTATGAAGACCCAGAT
>JAPPDN010000059.1 GCA_028824575.1 Candidatus Poribacteria bacterium
TCCTGACAGGAGTTAGTCACGTTGGTGCCAACGGAAATAACGTATGGCATTGGCGTCTTAACTTTAACTTCGGTTACTATTTTTAGTATGATCATACCCTAATCGTGTGTGCAATTTTGGCGTGTTATATTGACTGTGGTAGCAATACGGAAGTCGGAGAAGATACTCCGTTAGAGATAGTCAACATCGCTTGTGATGGTGACACTATCATGGTTGAGGTCAACAGGCAACGGCAACCTTTAGACGACTATATTTAGCCAATCCTATTCTTAGTCAAGAACCTTCGCTATATACACAGAGGGACAATTTGATACTTATTCCTTACCCTAAAACAAGTGTCAACATTAACGCTTTCTACATAGAATGGTCTTCAGGAAACCATTCTTTCTCTAATCCATGCCGTTAGTGGGCTCTCGGCAAGTTCCGACGTATGTAGGTCGTGCCTATTTCCTACCCCAGACGGTTCTCACTGACTGTCGTCCGCTGATGGGTAGCAGCTATTCTTAAGGAGAATTTTGAAATGCGCGAAGAAGTCAAACACCTCCAGAACGACACCAAAATATTTGGACTGACCCCGGTTTTTCTCATTTCCTCAATCGCCATCGTTATTTTTGTCGTCGGGTCCCTCGTGTTTCGGGAAGGTGCAACAACCCTTTTCGGGGCGACCCGCAAATGGCTCACCACAAACTTCGACTGGTGGTTTATGGACATTGTCAATCTCCTTGTGGTGTTCTGTCTCTTTCTGATTGTCTCCCCATTGGGCAAGGTCCGTCTCGGCGGACGGGATGCCGTCCCTGAATACTCCAACCTCACTTGGTTCGCCATGCTTTTTGCAGCCGGTATCGGTATTGGGCTCCTATTCTTCGGTGTCCTGGAACCCGTCCAACACTTTATGAGTCCGCCGCTCGGCGGTGAAGCAAAAACCGATACAGCTATCGGTATCGCAGCAACGACATTTCACTGGGGTGTACACGGCTGGGCGGTCTATGGTGTCGTCGGACTCGCTCTGGCGTTCTTCACCTATAACCGGGGCTTGCCGCTGACGATCCGATCGGCGTTCTATCCGCTTCTCGGAGAACGCGTTTGGGGCTGGCAGGGTCATGTTATTGATACCCTCGCTGTCTTCGCAAGTTTGTTCGGACTTGCGACATCGCTCGGCTTCGGTGCGCAGCAGGTGACAGCGGGATTGAACTACCTCTTTAAGGTTCCCGCGACCAACACCACCATGGTTGTGCTGATTATGGTCATAACCGCTGCTGCACTCGTCTCCGTGTTGACAGGACTGAATGTCGGTATCAAACGTCTCAGCCAGTTCAATGTGATCTTAGCGTTTTTGCTCCTGCTCTTCATCATCGTTGTTGGACCGAAAATCGCAATCCTCAAAGGTATATTCACTGGCTTGAGTGCCTATATCTCGAAAATAAGACCCTTGAGCAACTGGGTCGGGCGTGAAGATACAGGGTTTCTGCACGGGTGGACGACGTTCTATTGGGCGTGGTGGATCGCATGGGCACCCTTCGTCGGCACATTTATTGCCCGAATTTCAAAGGGACGCACGGTTCGCGAGTTCATCATCGGCGTGCTCCTCTTACCCACACTGCTATGCTTAATCTGGTTTTCTGCTTTTGGTGGCACCGCCCTTGACCAGTTCATGAACGATGGCTACACAGGGGTGACCGAAACGGTTGAAGCGTATAAGCCGGAACTCTCGCTGTTCAAAATGCTTGACAAACTGCCGATGACAACACTTGTCTCCTCCATTGCAATGTTGCTGACGATTATCTTTTTCGTGACCTCATCGGACTCGGGTTCCCTTGTGATTGATACTATCACAGCGGGTGGTAAGCTCGACGCACCCGTCTCTCATCGAGTGTTCTGGTGCACCGCTGAGGGGGCTGTTGCTATCGTGCTACTCCTTGGCGGCGGATTAAGTTCGTTACAGGCAGCCTCCTTGGTGACAGGTTTCCCGTTCGCGGTGATCCTCTTAGGAATGGCAGTTTGCATCTATATCGGACTCCATAGGGAATCGCGGGAATCACATTGATTGGCTAATTGCATTCGGCGGGACTGTAGAGTGAGATCCGGTTTGAATCGTCAATTCTATGCCTGGTGCGGCATCTGGATAGTTTCAACGTGGGAAGCTCTTGAAAAGCATTTCATGGAACGCAGTGCCTTGAAACTCTGTAATAAACCGTGACTGCCAACAGGCAGGTAAAGTTTGAAAGGTGAGTTTATATCGTGACATTCTCACGTAAACCCCAAAATGATACCTTTTTTACTTTGAAATCGAATCAATAACCATGGAATGATGTGCATAGCATCTGTTGTGCATGCAGCAACAACCCACGCCATTGACACTTTGGGATCTGAATATGGAAGGAGAACAACTGCGGATATGGATGTCTTTTGGGTCGTTTTTGTGATTGTAACCTTCGTTGTGATTGCTATCCTAAAGGCCATCTTGGCACAACCCGAAGAAAAACGGGACAAGCTGAAGGCAATACGGATACCTTCAAGAAGCGGACAGAGACAAACGGCATCTCAAACAAAGGCAAAGCGATTACGACAAGAGCGATCCCCACTACAGTCTAAAATCCTTGAAAAAGGATATCCTGCTTTTTCAGAGCTTCCACCGCCGATACCAGAATATGTCTCGGATCCATTTGATTATCACGCAGCATGGTGGAAGGCCTACTCAACATGGTACAGAAACGAAAAGGGGTGGACGTGCGAGATATGCCAGATCTCTTTGAACGATGACCGGTATTATCTGCATACCCATCATGTCTGGGGCACGCAGTTTAACGATCCCGAAGATTTGATGGCACTCTGTATCGCCTGCCATTCAGAACAGCCAGGCGGTCATCACAGTCAACTGAAAGCGAATCAAGCATATCACGATTTCATGACGAAATACGGTAAACAGTGGCGATTCCGCCGGTACCATTAAGAACGTGGGTGGATTATGATACCTCTACATTAGTCCAGCTGCGATAGTAGAAACGCTAACGTGAGAAGCACGAGAAAATGGCGCACTCCTAAGAACACAGGCGAAGTTAGAATTAGTAATAATGCTAACGTTCAAAAGTGGAGCGTCCGACAAGACTCACAGGGGTAACGGTTTCCTTGAGCGAAACGCAATGGTTGTAGTGCTATAGGGTGTAATTCCTCTTTATTACATCAATTGTGAACCTGAGTATTTTCACAAACTGGAACAAATAGCACAAGGCACAATCTGTGTTTATGAAATCTCTTTACAGGAAGTTAGACAGAACCTAAACCGGCTCAAGAAGTCTGCAAGGTTGAGGAGATTAGGTAGTCTCTTATGAGACGAGCATAATCAGGTTTACTGCTTTGAAATACTTACAGACACCGTATCTCTATGGAGAAAATCACGCGTGCGTGTCTCCTTCGGATGGAAGAAGTAAAAGAAAATAGGTCCGTGTGCGGTGAAAGTCGTACGCACGGTTTGGAAGGGGTTGTAGAGGGGCGATCCTCTACGACTACCTTACAAAAAACTATTGACGGAGTTGGACTAATCCTTTTTATCTATATCTATGAGCATCTTGACGCTGCGATTGACGTTATTAACAAGAAACCGAAGCCGTTGGCACTTTATGTTTTTGGCAACAATCGCAGAAAGATTGACAAGATCAGGCATCAGACCTCAAGCGAGGGGGGAACCATCAATGATCTCTTGATGCACGTCAATGCCAAGGAAATGGGTTTTGGTGAGGTCGGTTATAGCGGTATGGGACGTTACAAAGGTGGATTCATCACATTGCCGATACGCCCTCCGAGTGAAAGACAATGGTGGAGGTGGTCGTGGGGACTTTAGAGCATGAGAAAAAATAGCACGCTGCTGTTTCAGCATATTTTATGCATTTTCTGTTTACTTGGGGTCTTGTTGAGCTGGGGGTGCCATCGGTCAGGAACTCCCCAGGAGAGCCGTCAAGCAGAGATCAATCAGATCATCCAAAAGACGAACGCTATAAACGCAAAGATAGAGATGTATCGGGAAAGAGCTTTGGAACACGATCGGAAACTCAATGCGTATCGTCAAGAGATGAAACAGCTTCGCGCAGACCTTGGCTCCGAGACGGGTGCCGCGAGAAAAGATCGTAAATCCGAGATACGAAGACTCAAGTTTTTTGCCAATCACGCTAAGAAAGCGAGAAACGCAGAACGCATACGGATTCAGGTCTATACCGAAGACGTTAAGGCGTTGGCTGGCGATTTTGATGTCCTTTTCAAGGAAACAACAGAATGAATCATGAAATACGAAGTGAACTCGCAAACACTGGCTTGGATATTCTAAAAAAGTCCGTGCTATTGGTGTTATATGAAAGAACAGATACGGGCTATAAAAGATTGCCTCTATCTCCGACTGGGCGCCCCCTTACACAGGGAAAGATACGGGAATTCCTTCGCATCCGCCGCCCGCATACGCAAATCCAAAGCATCCGCATACCCCGCCAGCAATGTACCACGCCGCACCTGTATCAGTTTTAGCATCAGAGCGGGCATCCTGTATCGCTGTAGGTGTGTCCAAAACTGTTGCAAATACGATCGGATAGATAAAGATCGTCAGTAATATAGAACACATCAAGATTTTTTCTTTTTTCATAGATGTCTCCATAAATAAAACAGGAACATACACCGAAGCGCACACATCCCTGTTTTTAGCGTATGCTTACTTCAAAATGACCCTCTTACGGAGTATGGCCGTAAAAGGTAGGAAGGATGGAGGTTGCGAATCTTCCACCCTTCCACCCTTCCAATCTTCCGTTCTACTTCAGAATTAGCATCCTTCGTGTAGCCGTGAAATCATCTGCAGTAAGCCTATAGAAATAGACACCACTCGCAACGCGTTCCCCGTGTGCATTTCGATTACAGGGTAAGATGACTCTGGTGATATGAGCCTGTAGGAACTGGTGTTACTTTAGATTAAAAGTCAATATAAGAATGTAAAAAAATTCTTACCTGCTTCTAATTCCTCCAAAAACACCTCCAAAATGTTCCAAGCTTCGTCTACAGAGGTACCTTCCTCAAATTGATGTATGCGTTGCTGCTGTATTGGTAAGCCGTTTTTCGCAATAGGCATATCAGCGGAACGACAACATAACCATGTAAATCCATCTTCTTCCACAATTACAAGCGACTTGCCGGAAATATCTGTGAGCATACGTTCTTTGCCATTCCAGGTTTCAATTAACATCTAGGTGACCTTCTTTCGTCAAGAAAATTTAGAAGTTCATTTAACAACTCAACTATACGTTCAAGAGCCTCTGCTTGACGAAGCTCTAAAGATTTCTCTTTTTCCTCTTGTTCCGAAGCCCTTTTCCTTGCTTGTTTACCATACCTGCCTGTTCGTTTATCCATTATTCCTCCGGAATAACTCATTCAGTGACACCCTCATTAAGTTCAGATACTAGCATAACGTGAGTTTAAAAATAAATTCGTAGGTGTTTTTGCTTGGGTATTTCTGCGGATTTACTCTAGGTAGACCGGGAACACCCCCGAAAAAAACGCAAAATACCGTAGCGAAACCGGGCATCTCGCTTTTATCAAAAACGAAGAAGATTCACCCCTGAGTTTAAGGCCGAATTTGTTTGCGAAGTCTTCAGTGGTGGCTCTTCACAGCATCGTAATAGATCGTATATCTTACCTGATTATCTCCTTTTTTTCCAATTACATCAACATAACTTGAATTTTCCTTATCTGCATGCCCTGTTATTGTTAGTATGCCTTCATCTTGATTCCAAGAATGCGCACCATGACCATATAACGGACCTTCAGCCCATGCAGTATCAGCATTAGAAATAGGGACTTCTACTATAAAATCTTCCCCAACTGTCCATGTTTGTCGATCTATTGGGGTAATTACTGGTTTGTTTCTATTGCTCATTTTATAGGTCCCCGTTGGTTGAGATTTGAAGTGCCAACGTTTATTGATACCACAATTTAGCAGTGCCTTTAATTAAAAACAGGGACATGCACCGAAGCGCACATCCCTGTTTTTAGCGTATGTCTACTTCAGTATGACCATCTTGCGAAGTGACGAAATTTCGTCCGTTTCTAACTGGTAGAAATAGACACCGCTCGCCACCTGTTCGCCAGAAGCGTTCCGACCGTCCCAATACGCCGCACGCTCGCGATCCGTATAGTAACCAGCCGACTGCTGACCCAACTGCAACGTCCGGACGACGACACCGTTCGCGGCATAGATCGTGATCCGCACATCCGTATCCGTCGCCAACTCATAGGGTATCCACGTCTCTGGATTGAACGGGTTCGGATAGTTCGCAAGCAACTGCGTCCGCTCGGGACGTGCCGTCGCAATGAGTTGCTGCAGATACACCAACGTCTTCAGCGCGTCGGGTGAGCGATCGCCTGACACAATCAACAGGTCAATCTGTTCCTGAAGCCGTCCGACCTGCTCGGCAGTCAGTTTCACACCAAAGACCATGGGGGCAGCCGCTGCGCCGTTGTCACGATTGTCGCGAACCAGGGCGATGTCTTTATCGTTTACCGTGCCATCGCCGTTCACATCATACTGGACGTTGTCTGTCCCGACAGCCAATGAGACTAAAAACAGATCGGCATTATCCACCGTGCCACTGCCATCTACATCGTAGTTCGGTTCAGAGGCAGGCTGCGATGGCTTCGTGGAGGGCATCGGTGTTGCGGTGTTCACACCCCCGATCGCTAAAGCTGTCGGGGTCATCAGACCTGTCACGACATCTTGATACCGAGAGCCTCTCACACCCCGCTGCACCTTGCCCCACCCATTCGTCCAATACAACTGCTGATTCGCAGCATCCAGCGCCAGTCCATGCACAGTCGCCGTGACGGTATAGGCATTCGTGATACCCGTGCCATCGAGGTTCGCTGCCCGGATTCTGCCACTTCTCGCACCCGTCTGTTCCGTCCAGTAGACTTTGCTACCATCGACAACAATGCCACCGAGCGTCCCAGACCCCGTCACGATGTTCTGAATCGCTTTTGTCCCCTGTAACGGGGCAGACCGCACGCGACCGCTGCCATCGGTCCAGTAAATACGGGACCCAGAGACCGCAATACCCAGGGGGGCACCCAAGTTCGTAAGGAAGTTGGTCTCAAACTGCGTGCCATCTACGTTCATCCGCTGGATTTTGCCCCAGCCGTTGGTGATATACAGTTTCCCATTCGCAAGTGCTACCCCTTTCGGCACACTCGTGAGGGTTTTTATGACCGCAGCATCGCTACCGTCGAGGTTCGCATGATGGATAGCACCCCGCGTCTCACTCGTCTGCTCTATCCAGTAGAGTTTATCACTACCGACAGCGACATCGGTAGCACTCTCGGCGATCTGTTCAGCACTCGCACCCGCAAGCCGATACAAACCACCCCCCGCTATCCAATACATCACAGGACGGTTCGCCGCACCGACAACTGCTTTCGCATCGCTCATGCCGGGGGAATCGCCCGCACTCGGGGTCGACACCGTGGAAACTTCTATCTCTCCCTTGGTCAGAATGCCGTAAGACACGACACACTCCCCATCACTGACACACGTGTAGACGGTGCCACCGAGCGTGTGCTTGCCGCTGAAGGTCAAGGTCGCAGCGAGACTGATCGGCATCTTGTCACCGGTCTGATACGTTTTTGCTTCAACTTTCTCAACCGCAGTCGCCGCTATTTCTCCCTTGACGAGCGTGCCGTAGGAGACGACACACTCCCCAGAACCGACACACGTGTAAGATGTCCCATTCAGGGTCCGGCTCCCTCTGAAGGTCAAGGTATCCTCTAAGCTGATCGGCACCTTGTCGCCGACCTGATACGTCCGTCCATCAGTTGTGTCGGATGTCTCTCTCGGTGTTGTGCCACCATCGACATCAATGATAAAAGAGACAGACGCACTGACACCCGCGGCTTTCGCCTCAACGATGAGGTTACCCCCTAAGGGCGTGACGGACGCACTTGCATAGCCACTTCTATCCGTCTCGGCGACGACTGCGCGTCCGTTGCCGCGTTGCGACAAGCGTCCCCGTCCAGGTGCCAGCACTCGGAACGTCACTCTGATGCCTGACACACCCCTGTTCGTGGCATCTAAAACGCGAACCCGAAGCCGTGTGGCTTGGTTGACCGTGCCCTCAAGCTTGCGGGCCCCGTCAATCTCAATGCTATCTGCGACACCCGCAGCACCTGTTTGTGTTGTCGTTGTCGTTGTGGTGGTCGTCGTATCCGTTGTCGTTTGCGTGCCAGGGGTGAACGACACCTGTGTTGCGTTATAGCCCTCGGCGTTCACTGTCAGGATATGGCTACCGGTGGTGAGCCCTATCGGAATAGCACGTCCCGTGCCTGTGGGGAGTATTTCTCCGCCGCCCGCATAGACACCCCCACTCGTGGTGAGCCTAAATGCTAAATTGCTCGTAGGTGCAGGACTCGCAGACACGACGACCGTCCCGCCATCTTGCCTGGCAGTCAGGGTGCCGGGGACTGTTACCGTAACAGAGTCTGACGCAGACGTATACCCTGCAGTCGTGGTCGCGGTGACCGTATATGTGCCAGCAGCACTCGGGAGCGTCCAGGTGCTTGTTAGGGGAGTCGCACCACTTGGTATCGAAAGCGTCCCACCGTTCGTCGTGAGCGTTGTAAATATGCCGGAGGTGGATGTCGTTCCTGCGGCGAGCGCACTTACTTGAACGGTGCGCGTGTCCCCGGAGCCTGACAGGGAGATGCCAAGGCGGTTCGGAGTGGTTTGCTGTTGGTTCTGCTGATTTTGGTTCTGGTTCTGTTGCTGATTCGTTGTCCTTGCCGTTGGAACCGGCTGTCCTTTATACTCAAAAATAATCGTTGCACGGGGGGCAGTACGATCCTCACCCGCAAACCAGACATGAACCTCGTTAGAGCTGTTATTCGTGTTAAGATACACGTTGGAACCTTGATGTACTCCTGGTATTAATGAACTTGGTTTTGTCTCCGCCTTTATAAGTGTTCCAACATACAGGGTTCCACTGCCTCTAACGACCTCATAACGAATCCGACGATTTAGGTCAGTATTGGCAGTCCCAGGCGCACTTTCAAAGCTCAAGTATGTACTTACAGGGACTACATCTTCATCCACAGGTATCCTTCGGATATCAGGCAAAATATTATCAGTGCCTGTGGCCGGAGTGGTAGCCGGCGTTACATGAACTGTGAATGTTAGAACTCGCCGTGGCCGATTGACGCTTCGCTGTACATCCGGTGGAAAATCTGCTTGTGCTGTTGCATCTGAGATCGTAATTCTATGTATTCCTACCGAAGCATCTTCATAAACTAAAGTTATAGAAGACGGAATACCTATATCCACCATCTCCTGTAGAGATGCACTACGGGGAGTATCAGCAGGGACGCTGGTGATAAGGTCTGCCTGTGTCACCGGGAAAAAATAAGAGGAACTCTTCAATTTAAGAGTTCCGCTACCAGTAGAATCACGTACAGTTGTAATGTTAATCGCTTCATCGTTATAATAGTAAGCTGTGCTTTCAGTAACCCAATTTTGGGTATCGGTAGTAATGGCGAGTCCGGTAACTGTCGTCGTGTCCACCGCCGATGTCGTGTAATAGTGAGTATCGCCTGCAGTATACCCTGCATCTACAGTCCTACTAACAGCAACATTAGAACGGATTCGCTCCGCGCCAGCATATTGGCGGTCCACTGTATTCCCCGCACTCCAAGTTCGACCCTCCGGCAGTGTATCAGTACCTGAAACCCCCCAATTTCGGGTATTAGTAGTAATGGCGAGTCCGGTAACTGTCGTCGTGTCCACCGCCGATGTCGTGTAATAGTGAGTATCGCCTGCAGTATACCCTGCATCTACAGTCCTACTAACAGCAACATTAGAACGGATTCGACTCCCGGTAGCATAACCAATAGCCGTTGCGTTAGCTTTGGTATGCCTACTATTTGAATTGTAATCATTTATGTCTTTAGGGGGATTCAGTCCTACCCTAAATGACACCTCAAATGGGGTTCCCATTCGTCCCGATTGACTTAAACTCGATGTTTCTGTGAGCGTTAACGCATCTGCGATGCCTTGTACGCTGAACCCCAGCACAAGCCCCACCAGCAATCCAAGCACGATTTTTCGCGTCGTTAAATTCTTCATGAAAAAATATACCTCTCTTGTGAGTTATAAGGGATAGGTTATAAGTAGCAAGTTAAGAGGTTTTGGATAACAGGACACCTCTGCACTTATAACTTATGGCTGACAACCCATAACTATGTAAAAAAGATGTGTTTACCTTGACCTTGTTTTTCAATCCCCCTGCTAGGGTGGGAAGGGGGCAGTCCTGTGTTTTTTGGAGAAGTGTTACACAGGACCTAGCAGTGCCCCCCAACAAGGTATTTTAATAGGATACTACATTTCCCACTAAAAAGTCAATACTTTTTATATTATAACACATTAACGCCTTAATCTCGGAAATGGATACAAACTACAGAAAAATATCCTAATTCTGCCTGATAAGGAGGCTTTCTTGGTTCGTAGGGGGTTTTTGCTTGGGTATTTCTTCGTAGGTCCCCTCGCCCGTTTCCTGCGATTCACCGCACGTCCATATTGCTGATCCACCTGCTCTGATTCCCCTTGATAAGGGAGGTGAGGGGGGTTCGAAACGGTATCTGGAACACCCCATCTGCCCGTGCCACGCCGTTCTACCCGACCTACAGGGCGTGCCTCACGAGAACCGATGGGAAACCCAAACCCCCAAAATCCGCGTCCTCCGCGAAAATCCGCGATTCAGACAACAAAAAAGGCACGGTGCCTACACCGCGCCTCTTACTGACAATTATTCTTAGTATGGCTTCACATGCAGCGAACCCCAGTTCCAATGCCCATCGATGAGTTCGATCCGGGCGTGTTCATCGCTCGTCAATGCCGATGCGAGATCATGCCACGCACCCCCAAGTGGAAACGCAACATCGCATTCCACCACACCCGGCGCAATCTGAATAGGGTTCGCGAGACGCACCTGCTTCTGCAGCTTCAGCAGCGACCATGTGTATTCAATCGAGGCATCCCACCGCTCCCGTTCACGTTCTATCTCTTTCAACGGGCGACCGGCACGCTGGGCAGACGTATCACACGACAGTGGAACAGAAACACCCCGCAACTGCACTTGACACCAAACAATCGTCTCAATGCCACCGCCAGTCACGCCAGGCCACACGCCGCCCGGATGTACCCGCACGTTCAAACGGTAATCGCGTGCGGTATCTATGTCGTGCTGATATTCGATCTCGGCATAGAACGACCCATCGTCCTGCGTAGGGGTGTTTTTGCTTGGGTGTTTCCCCAGGTCTCCCAACCCGTTCGTTGGGTCTCCTAACCCGTTCACCGATTCCTCTTTCGGCGGTGGGTCCCCAGGCGAGGACGCAAGACTGAATCTTTCGACACTCACCGCTGCGCCGAACCCCAGAAACACGATCCCGAAAATAAAAAGAAATATCCGCAAACTTAAGGGTTTCCGCACGGTTCGTCCTCCTCTAATGGTGCTTTCGCCTCTGGGGGTTCTGGCAACGCCCGCAAATAAAAACGCAATAACATCCGATACCGCGGATCCCGCTTCGGATACGAATACATCGGAATCGCCCATGCTGGACGCGGCACTTGGATAAGTTTGTTTCCGTTTCGCACAACAATCATTCTTTAATTATACCTTGCGGTTCGTAGGGGCGGGGTCTCCCCGCCCGTTTTCTGTCGTTCTAACCTTAACCCTCTTAAACCAAAGCGCGTGGTTTCCTGCAACACCGGTTTTTTAACAATTGCTTCTGAGCTTCTGCGTTCGTTGTCCTTGCACAGTCCCAATTGTGAACAGACCTTTCATAACCTAAAGTAGGTTTCTTAACTTAACCGAAAACCATCGTGGAACGAAGTGGAACGATGCCCAGATTCAATAAATTAAAAACCAATTTTAGATCGGCGTTGACAACGGAAACGCCGCCCAGACACCCATAATTAAAAATCGTAATCCAATGTCCAAAGGTTGGCAATTTCGCGTTCCAGTTCGCCATCAAACGTTTGGAAACCGACATCTAACGCGCCAGTGAGTTCCAACTGCGTGCCGAGTTCCCAAGACGAGCTCAACGTCGCGATTAACTGATGCACCGCATCCTCTGCTCCCGATAACTCCGGCATCCCTTGTAACCGCACATGCGCAAAAGACAGATCGAACTCCGCCTCGAGGAGCGCGTTCACAGAATTACCCGCCTTTATGCTGAGTCCTGTCGGCGCAGGGTTCACCGCATCAAGCCCTAAACCCCTTAATGTAGATACATCATAGCCTTTATCTTCAAGCGTTTTTAAGGCATTCGGCGGACCGAACACACCCCCGTTCCTGCCGAAAATACCGAGAGAGACCTGCACATCCCCGAACGTTCGACCGAACTTCGCACCGATGTCCGTGGCACGTCCCAAATCGGAGACGCTGTATCCCTTGAGTTTCGTTTTCGTGAAGATACCCGCATCGAAGCCAGCGACCGGCACAGAGACTTCCAAATTAGACTTACCGAGAATCTGATCGCCACTTTGCACCGTCGCCTCCAATTCACACTTCGCCGCACCCATCTCAAACGGGATGTCCGCAGACGCACCCCATGAGACATCCGGTCCGATCTGGTTCACGGAGAGCCCGATACTCCGATCCGCATCCGCATTTACACCCGAAAACATCACCAGCGCGAGAAGCAACGCGCCCCACACCCAATTCTTTCTACCGTTCTTCAAAAACATTTGTGTATCTCCTTATATTGATTTAATAGTTTTCAGTTCTCGTAGGGGCGAGGTTACCTCGTCCTTACAACTGATAACTTCTCTATAGAATACCGAGATTTAGAGGTGAAACGGAAGTGGATTCAACACCCCGATATGCTGATTTACAATACATACGCAATAAATTTGCCAAGAAAGTGAGTATCTGATAAAATCTCAAGGAGATAGAGAAGAAGTTGACCGCAACGACGCTGAGGATATCCGCGAAGCAAGCACCCGCATCGGGTATTTTTTTATCATTATGGGTGAAAATGCCAAAGGGAGTGTTGATAATGTGGGTTTCTTTAGAAATGATTTGACCGACACACACGTTCGGATGATCTATACGCAAGGTCTGGCGAATATTATCAATATCGCTGGTGTGGATCCGGGTGGTAAAGCTGCGACGACGTGGGGCACCTTGAAGCAGCGGTGATAGCACCCACTATAAAACCGCATTGAGCATCGTAGGGGCGAGGTCCCCTCGCCAGTTCCCTATGCCGCGTTCCCTCGTCCGTTTCACTGTTCGGAGACGCTGAAGGTCAATATCTCCCCACCCGTTTTATCGTCTGTCCTGTAGCGAACCGGCACCCGTTCCCCTATGAACGTCGCTGGGAAAATCCGCCAGGGGAATCGCGACGGCTCCTGCGCATGTACATGATTCCGGTTCTCCGACCGCCAATACAAAAACTCTTCGGGCGTTTCCAAAAGCGTTTTCCCAGGCACCACCTTCACGGCGTAGTCCACTTCCCATTTATCGCGTTCAGCCCCGACCGGAGACCCATAGCCGAGACTGCCCCTGGGTGCTGAATGAATCTCGCCACTCCGATCCACAAAGTCGGCGTTGATCTCCGTAAAGTCACCGTTCGCATCTATGGAAATCCCGAACTCCAGGAGCATCACCTCAATGATCTTGACATTGCTCCCCGTGAACCTCAGCCGCACACGCGTCGCCGTGAAATGCGCATCTAACAGATACAAGTCGTGCTGGAAGCCGTTCACGAGGGTGCTGACATCCGTGCCTTCCCAATTCTTCACTGTTGCCGGCATCCTGCGATTGCTATATCCTACTCCCGATCCACCGGTAGGCGTCGCACTGTGCCTTTCAATCCCGATCCCCTTCACGAAGACAGCATCCACCCGCGTCGGGTTCCCGTTCACTGCGATGTTGATGTCGTAATCCGTTTCTGTTGAGAACGTCCTGTAATCGTTGTCCGAGACCGCACGGATGATATTCGATGCATTCCCATGTTCGCTAATCCGCGCCCCGTCCTCCAAATAGTTGACGCATTCCTTAAAGAACAGCGCGTTGTGTAAAGAGAAACCCTTCATCTATCAAACCCTCCTGACCGAACCGCAGGGTTTTTTAACGATTGCTTCTGAGCTGCTGCGTCCGTTGTCCTTGCAGTATTTCAATCGTTAACGAGCCTCTCATAATCTAAAGTAGGTTTTTTACCAATTTTAGATCGATGCCGACAACGGAGGCATCGCTCAGAAGCACATAATTAAAAAATCGTAACCTAAAGCAGGTTTTTTACCAATTTTAGATCGGCGTTGACAACGGAAACGCCGCCCAGGGGCTCATAGTTTAAAATCCGTGCCAGCGGATGAGGGTACCTGCGCCATCTGCGAAAAACGGAGTCCCCGCACCATCCGTAATATGCAGCGGAGCTTGCACTGCCGGTAAGACCTCAATCGGCTGCGTGAGCAGGATCACCTGCCCCTCCGAATCCGTCGCCGTATAAACGTAATCCATCTCCGCCATCACCGCAACCGGTGTCCCGCTGAGCGTCCGGGTCCTCGGATCAAACCGCAACCCTTTCCCGAGCGCCGGTGAAAAGGCATAGGTAAACGGGTTCCCGATCGGACTCATCCCCGCAGGCAGCACGACAGGCATCATCTCCGCATACTGCACCAGCGTCAGTTTCGGGAGTTCAGAAACTTCAAAAGTCGGAGCCACATCGAAATAGAGTGCATCCCCGAAATAGAGCGGGGCTTTCCCCGCACCATCCACCAAAAGCGGAGTCCCCGCACCATCCGTTGTCAAGTAATGCCGTGTCAGGTCCGCCATCCGCACGACTTCCGGCGTAACCACAGGTGTCACCTGCCGCCCCCGAATCGTCGTGAATTCGCTACCCGTCCGCACCGACATCACCTGCATCGCGATGAGATACCCGTCAACTTCCGGGGCATCCGCGAGATACTTAAAACAGACAATCTCGCCTAAGTTCACGGCATAGAACGCACGCACCCGGACATTGATGAGATACGCCAAATCCTTGAAACGCTCCAGATACTGCTTAGAGATAAACTCGACCCAGGGCAGCTCGTGTTCCGTTGTGCTTAACGCCAACTGCAACGGATTCGACCCGAATTGCGACTGACTCGCTGCGTCTAACACACGACTCCGCACGGGCGATCCCTCTTCAATCGAGTTATAGAGATGATCGGAATCCAAGGAGACGGTTACCTCCAAATACGGTTCCGAAGACCGCATCGTGTTTCGCGCCTCGATGGGTCTATGGACAAACGTGATAAGTGAGTCCGCCGCATGCGGGACAATGGGGGTCGCCAGTTCACCGCGCGAGATACCCGTGAAATGCGTCGCCGTCCGACCCGTATACCGCACCAATTCCGAACCGATCAGCAGATACCCCATCGTCGGGAACGCATGATTCGCAAACGCATACCCTATTTCTGTGTCAGGGACCCCTACATCCGCCGCTACGAACGCACCGCGGGCCCGACGGTTCTGTAAACTTAAGATATTCTTGTCGATGGAGACCGTCGCACCGACGGTCGTCGCTAACGAGGTCAAGACCTCCGAGATAGCACCCGATGTCGGTAGCACCGGCACTTTGTAACGGTATTTCTTCCCAAACGAGAACCATTGCCAATTCTCAGGTCGAGACGCATCGCTTTCGGGCTGCCCTATCAAGGCAGGGTCCCCGTATCCCATCACGAAATGTAAATCGTCGTCGAAACTTATGCCCCGCATCGGGAGCTGTCCGCCGTAGGCACGATTATTATCAAAATAGACGTTCCCAAGCGTTTCGATCTCGCCTGTCATCAGAATCCGTTTCAAAAAGCCTTTCGCCTCGGACGCATCAAACGCAACCTCGCGATTGCGCGCCTCAAACAGATAAGACACCGCGGGCGACTCTACGAAATAGATATACCCGTCTGCGGAAAAGTCGGGATTTGCGAGGCTATCGGCTCGCAAATCGTTACCTTCTGTTTGGCTTTCGCGAACAGAAGCCGACTTTTCCGAGTGTTTCGTTAGCATACACGGTCCGTACTGCACGAAATCATACGTCGCTAATGCCTGGAGCTGCAACGTCACCTGATTATACCGATACAGAATCACACCCGCATCCGTGCTGATGTCCCGACCGTTACGACTCACCGGCACGATCAGGTAGATGTTATGCCCATCCACAAGCACTTCATGCACCCCAAGCCACGCATCCCCCGCGGTATCATCGAACGCCCTGAACCGAGACAGGAGTTCTGTCCGCTGGAAAACCGTCTCTGTTGTCCCGTCTGTCCATTTCTCAATCGTCAATGTGCTGGTCGTGTCCGTCCCTTCCACCGACGCAAAGAAGACCTCCCCAGCATCCGTCACATCGAAAGCGAAATTTAAGTGGTTCTGATACGCATCTTTATTGCGTGTGAAGAGTGCTGATACACGCCCGTTCGGTTCCCGACGCGCCAGACCGAATGCCGTGCCCTTCGCATACCGATACACGAAACTCCCATCGGTCCCTTGATACCGAAACCCACCGCGCACGCCACGCGTGATCCCTCGCCACGTGTAATCCAAACCGCTCACACCGACCCAGTAATGCAACCCCGCTTGTGGACGGAAGTCTGTTTCTTTTCCGATAAGCACCCTGTAGTGATGCACGCTCTGCTGGTATGAGACGATCTGCGTGTTCTCGGATACACTCGCGTCATATCCCAGAACTACCGATTGTGGGACTTTCGACACAGGGTCCACGCTCCGATCGAAGTCCGTCGCATCCGTTACGATCACCGCGAAGGTGTCGAAATCTGAACTCGCAAAACTCACGACCGAGAGTTCCGGATCGAATTCATATAGAACCTGGTGCGTCTCCTTTTTTACGTCGTAGCATACCAACGCATCCGATATATAATTGACAGGGTTCGAGAGCAGGTAATAAAATACCCCGTTCTCAGCGTCTACGATCCAATCTACCGGATACCGCAGCAATCTACCCCGTTCTACAGGGAAGGCGAGGTTCCCGTTTGAACGGATATGTGAGGTTTCCCCTATCGCTTCGGGTTCCATGGCGTGCACCGTGAGTAAGACGGGTTCCTGTTTGACGAGTTTCTCTACGGCTGCCTGCGGGGAGAGATACCGATGCGGGGTTTGCGTTTTCACCAATACGGGGATCGGGGTCCTGTCTTCTGATACCGATAGATACCCGCCCTGGGTTCGCACCTCCGACTCGGTCATAAATGCCGTGTCGTCTTCCGTCACGCCTTCGGGCGCGTTCTGGATCGCTTTCAGGGTCAATCCCGTTGTGTGAACGTCTGCAGCCGACCCCTTCGGGATCATCGCTCCAAACGTGTCTTCCACCGTATAGCGTCCCTCCGCAACGGAAACCTCCTGCCCCTCTTCATCGGCAGCGGTGAGCTCCAGTAGCTTCGGCACACCCGCTACTGTCTCGGAGACCTGTAGGTTCTTTAAAACATAACTCGAATCTATGCACTGTAAACCGACCCTGCCTACGCCTAACCGGTCATCCACTTCAAAGATAACGCCTTTAAAAATTTCTTTCGACTGGACGCTCCCATCGGGTAACCGGAGGTTCACACACACTATCACCTCGTTGAGATATCCGCTCTCGTTGAGCGAATGCGTCTTCCAAAACGAGTCCGGGTTCGTTTCATTGAAATACCCGCCGTTCTCGGAATCGCTACGCAGTGTCACCACGCACCGTCCACGCGTGAACTGGTTCAGCCGCACCCAGTCCAAGTTGTTGCTTATCTCCGGGAGGTTCTCGCCATCGAGGTGTGCCGTTACGTCTATCCCCTCGATAAATACTTCATACCCCTGAACGTCCGTTATGGATACCAATTCCGGTTCCGATAGCACGGTTACCCCAAACGCTGCGTCCGCAAAGAATCCCCGTCGCGTTCCCGCCCGCAACGATACTTGATGGGTAACCGTGATGCCTGACCCCGATGCTACTCGTAGCACACTGTCGTTTACCAATTCTAAGCCTTCAGGCACCGTCGACCCATACACCCATTCTACGAAATCCGCGCCCTCAACATACTCCAAAAGGTTCACTTCTTGTGCAGCAGCGAGCGTCATTGTAGATATTTCTTTCCAGACAGGGACCCCTACCCCCGTGACACTCACATAGAAGCCACAGGCGTTCTGCAAAGACCCCCCGACGCTGTTGATGCCCCGCAATTGCACATACCCCGCACCGTCAACAGGCGCGTCCTCCGAAATCACCAAATACCGGTTCCCTTCTATGGATAACCAGTCCGGTTTCTCGGAACCGACATCGAACACCACGTCCGTCGCGTTGTGCATGAACTTGAATAGGTCTAACCGTTCTCCTGGGGCAACCTCCTGCGGATAGATCGCACCAATAGGCTGCGGCAACGTCCATACTGAGACATCAAGAAACTGTAAATCGCCACGCGTATTATACCGAAACAGCCACCCTCGAAAATAAAACAGAGACAGCGGGGCGTAGGTGATGAATTCTTTCGCCATCGGTATCCGCCGGCCCGGCACCAATTCGTATGTATCATCGTAGACATGGATGTAATGATCGCCTGTCGTCCGCTCTTCAATAAACACCGCATTGAGACCGCTTGCCAGATACCACGTCACCTTATCGTCCAGGGGTTCCGCATGTTCCCCATCTGAAAGCGATACGGTTTCCAACGGTGTCGTTTCTAAATCCATCTCTTCCGCAATGCCCACATGGACGGTTTCTATCGGGAGTTCCGTGATTTGAGTCGTACCTGTTTGGACAACTAAGAGCCGCCCATCTTCTGTCAACGTCCACGACCGATTCGCTGTGCTTGGGAGAATGTCCGCGGATTCCCAGACCGATATTCCATCTTTGTAGAGGATGAGTTTCCGGTTTGAAGCCGTGAGAAACGTTTCCGCATTGAATCGTAGCGTCACGGTGTTTTGTCCGCTGCCTGGTGCTACGATTGCATCGCGTGCTGCTACCCGGGTCCCATCCCAATTGTAGATATGGATATTCCGAGCATCCCGTAAGTAGATATGCTCGCTATCAATAGACACGATCTGATCATACGTCTGCAGATTAGCGTCATCAGGGATAGAATCCGCGTGAAACAGCGTATTCCACTCCGATTTCGGAAAATCATCGCTGTAGTGCACCGTCACCGCTGTTTCAGGATTACCCGCCGCGACCGTATCCTCAAGCACCCTGAGTGTCACCTGCCCCGCACCACCAGACCCTGGAAACCGCACGGTCGCCCCGTAGACGCATCCCTTTCCCGTCAGCGCACCCACAAACGACACCTCAGCCGAGATGTCAATGCCGGTGTCGTCTTCAGCCGTCAACACTACATTCGTCAGTGAGAAGTCCGGCACATTCGCATCAAACGCGAACAGCACCGCGACATCGTTTTTCTCTACGGGGTCCGGCGGATTCGCTTCCAGATCCACCTCCGTCAGATACAACGTGGGAGGGGTTTGTAACCCCGAAGGTCTTGGAATGGTAAGGATTTGCAGTGTAGTTGCCATGGGAATAGTTTATGGGACTTTCACATCTAAAGAAGTGGTTTTAAGTTATAAGTACGTTTCGCTGCGCTCCACTTTTGGTCGTTGGTTAAGAGGCTCTCTGTAACAACCCACCTCTTAACTTATAACCTACCACCAAAAGCGAACGGAGTGAGCGTACTAACAACCCTACGGTGTTTTTAAATTGAAGATTAATTTGTGTCCGATAATTTTGCCACCTGTTACGCCTCCACTGCCTCTATTATAAGCAAAACGTGTATCACTTATTTTCCAAATAAATGCATCGCTCGACCCCAAATCAAACCGTATTGCCGCCCCATTGCTGGGTTGCGTATTAAACCATAGAGGTTTTGAAATTGTCTGTGTGATAAGAAAGCTATGACCACCGGGGCCTTTTGTTGGGTAGTTCCCTCTACTGAATAGAAATGTAAAGGCAAAGTAATTATCGTTAAAATTATGGCGTGTTGTGCTTTCCTTTATATTCAAATCGAATTGCTGTGTTGATCCTGAAGCAAATTGGTCTGTTTTCTCAAAAAGCACCACATCTTCAGTCGCAAGTTGCAACGGGTTCACCGCTTGCAGTGCTTGGTGCAAAATTGCGAGCCCCAACTGCCGCGCTCTGCCTCGCGCCGTCCCATCGGAGATCGCACCCAGAATCGCATCCTCAAACTCTGCTGCCGATAAAATAGGTTCATCCTTCAAAGGTCGTTGCTGATTCATTGTATCCCCCTCTTGTGAAAGTCCGTAAAGTGTTCTAAAATCCGTAAAGTTAGAAAGTTGCCAGAGGTGTTTGGACATCCAAAGCATCTCTTGAAACTTTTCAACTTTAGCTACACTTCAAAACTTTAGCTACACTTCCTTATCTTCCCAACTTTAGTACACTTCAAAACTTTCTTATATATTGACCCGTTCATTGAGTTGCTCTGTCCGAGACTGTTGCTCCAACAGAATATTGTCGTTCAACGTCACAGGCACCGTAACCTCAATCGTTTGCGGTGATGTGGAAACGTTCCTACCGCCACCGCCTGGCATATTCACAACCCCACCAGACACATTCACAGTGTCAGCCTCTATTGAAAGAGTGTCTACAGTGATTTCCTGCGCACCGCGGATCACGAGGCTTTGAATATCTGCTTCCCTTAATGCTGTTGAAAGGAGACTGCCGAGCGCGTTCGGAACGTCCGCAAAATCTTCAAGTTTTGGGAGTGTTGCCGAGAATACCGCAATGCCCCGCCCAAACATTTCTGCGTTTGATGCGTTCGCGATGGCTGTTGCAGACTCGGTGGTAGCAGTGGTGGCGTTTGTCATCGCGGTGGTTGCTTCGGTTTCGGCTGTCGTCGCGTTCTGCTCAATCAACGGTGCCAATGCCGTTTCAATCGCTGTCGCCTGTAACACCGCTTGTGTTTCGATGTCCGCAGTCCGTTCAACCGTCCGTGCCTCCAAATCCGCTACCGATCGCTGGTTCTGCAGATACTCATCCAGCCCGCGCCGTCCAAACACCCGTTCAATAAAGTTCTCATCCGTCAACGCACCGCTTTCTAACTCCTGCCGATAGAAGTCGTATCCCGAACTCCCCGGTGTCAGGATACCGAACTCCGTTTGGAAGTCCTGTACATCCCGATCCCGCTGACGGTTCAGATCAAAAAGGTCCCGCTGATACGTGCTATCCGATTCCAATTGCTGCCGCTGCGCCGCCGACAACTCCCCGAACTCCTCATCGAATAACCGCCGCGCCGTCTCTGTTTGTAAATCTTGGAGGTCGCGCTGATATTCCCGCTGGATTTCCTCTGCCGTCTGATTCCGATCCCGTTGTAAGTCGTCAAGGTCTTCATGGAACTGTTCTTCCAACGCAAGAAGACGGTCCTTGTGATCTTCGTTCAATTTCTCAATCGCGTCTAAACGGTCTGCCTCGTTCTCTATCTGGGCATCGCGCACTTCTTCAATCTCATCTTGCCGACGTGCCTCACGTGCGATCGCATCTTCGCGGAGTCGCTCTATCTCGGCTTGCGCACTCTCTTCGTCTCGGAGCCGATCCCGCGTAAACTGGTTCTGGGCGGTTGTCGCTCTACGTAATGCCTGTTCACGCAGCAACTGGTTGTCCTGGCGTAAGTTTTCCAGTTCCGTCTCTGATAACGCTAATTCATTGATACGTTTCAGCTCATTGTCATAAAAAGCATTGATCGCACGGATAAGGGTTCGCCTCGCATCTTCAAAGCCCCGTTCAGTCGTCGCACCTGTCAGATTGAAACGCGCCCGCGCAACCGCGTTTTCCAATAGGTTCGATTCAGGGGTATCTTCAAGACGCGTGCGTGGCGGTGCTACCTCTGCTGTAGGGGTATCTGTTGATACGGGGTCTTCCGTCGGGACTTCAGGGACCGGGATTCGGCGGACGGCTAATGCCGTGCCTTGTAGAAATCCTGAAGCCTCTGTAAATGCGTTCTCTAACGCAAAGCCGACATCCTCGAGATTGGAAACCAACCGCAGGTTCGCATCAAAAAGCCGATCCGTGAACGCGTTGGTATACCGCGTCCGCGCATTCGCTAACGCATCCTCCGTGAAGATACCCACACCCGCTTCTATGAACGCTAATTGCTGATCCCGATACGCGGTTTCCGCCGCGCCGAGTCGCGTATACGCCGATGTGATGGTTTCCGCCGTGCTGTCTTCGCCTAATAAACGGATGGCGTTCTCTGCAGACGTAATATCGCCTTGCAATGTGCGAAGGATGTCTCGCTGTTGTGCTGTGAATCGGAAAACCTCTGTCGGGGGTTCCTGTTCGAGAACTTGTGGTGTTTCCGTTGGCACGTCGTCCCCAATCGACTGCACAACCGCCTGCTCAGGTGCCTGAACGTCAACAATCTCTTCAGGAATCCGTTGCACCTGGAGTGCCGCCCCTGAAAGGACGCCCGACATGTTCTGGATCGCCGTCACTAACTGGAATCCAACGGCTTCCAAAGCATCTAAGAGCTCACCGTTCGCCGCTTCAATCTCGTTACCAAACCGCTGACCTGATAGTGTCAACGCACGCTGTCTCGCGTCTTCTGTGATGTTTGTCGCGTTCGTGATGAAAGCAACGATTTGCGTCTGGACTGCCGCCTGCGCAGTCGCTAAATCCGTGTAGGCACTGGTAATCTCTTGGGGCGTGCTGGTGGCATCGAGGTCATCCACAACGCCCTGTGCGATCGCGACGGTTTCCTCAAGGGGCGCTAACACCCGCCGCTGTTCCGGTGAAAGCCTGAAAATGTTTTCGAGTGCCTCGGTCGCCGCCGTTACCGTCTCTTCAACCACCGTGCCGACATCCGCAACAACATCCGCAACGCCCGTCCCTTGGGCTGCTGCGACTTCCGCCTCATACGCCGTTTCACCATACTGCGCTCGGGCGACATCTTCTATCGCTTGTCTGTCCGTGCCAGTGGATTCGGCAATCTGACGCGCAGTCCGCTCGCCGCTTTGTCCCTCGCTTTGCAGCTGACGGATGGTGTTTAATTGCTCGTTCCGCGCGTCGTTGAGCTCCTGGATGACATCAAATTGTTGGGTGCCGAACAACGCATTGAAGATGTTTATCGCTTCCTGCTGTGCATCAAAAAATTGGTTCGTCGCATGCAGTGCCCTGTTCCTGAAATGGTCGACATTCTCACCCGTGGCAAGCGAATCTTCATAATCCGATACCGCGGCGTTCATCGCTTGCTGCAATTGCGTGGCGATCGGGTCAAAGATGTTCCGAAGATGTGTTTCGATGACATCTATATCCGTAATGCCGATCAGTTGCTCCAAAAGCGACTGGATAATCTGTCCATCGAAGTGCGTAGTCCCGTCAGCCGTCTCTTGCGCCGATCGAACTCCCCGCGCAAAATGCCTGACGTTCGCCAATTCTGCCTGATTGTCCTCAAAAGCGTCCCGGTTGCGTGCCTCAAAGTCTCTGCGCGCCTGCCGCGCTTCTTCGCCTTGTCTGAAAATGTTATAGGGGAGTAGCACGGCTTGGGAAATGTCGCCTTGCGCAAACTTTGCGAGACTCTCGACGTTCTCCGCAACATCCGATAACGCACTGTCGGAATCAAACGCAACATCCGCAAACGCCGTCGCAAGTTTACCTAATGCATCGATCGCCTCTCCGATCGGATCCTCTAAATCTCGAAACTTGTCACCCGCATCCGCCGTGCCGTCTGCAACTTCAGCCACGACTGTATCTAAACTCTCAAAAGCATGCTCGGTGAGTTCCGCGCCCTGTTTCGTTTCATCCAGTGCAGTCGTCAAGTCCTCAACAGCAGGGGTGGTCTCTCTGTCTACGATATCCGTAAAGTCGATATGACTTCTTTTTGACGTATCCAGGGCATCACTGTAATCGTAAAGCCGTGCCTCCGCTTGCCGAAAATCCGCAGTTCCTGTCTTGACTGTCTCGCTGACTTGGTTTAAAGGACCAAGCGCGGCGTCCGCCGCAACCGATGTCGCTTCCAACTCAGCAACATACGCCGCAAGCGGATCGTCTAACCCATCAAAGAACCCGGCAGTGTGCAACGCTTCTAACTCGGCTTGATGGTCGACCACCGAAACCGTCGCTAAGTCCACCGCTGTCGTGTATTCACCGACTTCACCCGCCGCAACCCGCCAGAAATCATCGAAACCTTCTAATTCTTGGTTGAGATTCTCAAATTCCCGGATATGCCGCTGCGCTGCTGAAATCACACCCAAATATTCTGTGAACGCAACCGCGGCAGTCTTGACGGCTGTTCCCTGTTCTTCTGTCGCGGCAGTCGTCGCATCCGTCCCATCTTTCAGCGTGCCTAACCGGGATGTCGCCTTGTCGATCTCCGTGTTGAGTTCAGATTGACGATCTTTCGCGGCACCCAAGCGACGCTCATATTGCTCGATCGCGGGGTTCGTCTCACCGACTGCCGTGTCTTTCGCATTCTGGAGCAGCCCTTCATACCGTTCGACCTCCGCATTCGCACTCCGAAGCTCTGTCTGTAAGTCCAAAAGCCGCGCCTGCTGCTCCTGTGCTAACGACGCATTTTCACCTAACGCCGCCGATGCACCCCCGAACGCCATCTCAAGTTTCTCGATCTCTGCCGTCAATTCCGGGACACGCGCACGTGCCGTTTCAAGCAGCCGCGCAAACTGTTCCGTTGACTGATTCGAGATACCGGCTGCCGATGCTTTCCGTAGCTCTTCCTCATACCTCGCGATATTCGCAGTCGTCTGCTCCAGTTCAGTTCGTAAGTCCTTGAGTCTCGCACGCCCCGCATCGCCTGCAGTCGCATGCTCTTCGAGTGCCGCCGTCGCTGATGCGACCGATTGCGTCAACCGATCCGTCGACTCGGACGCTTGGTCCCCCTCGTCGCGCCAGAACGCTATGAACTCTACAGCCTCTGCCACCCCGCCGATGAAAGCCGTCAGATGCTCCGAAAGTTGTGCTATTCCTGCCCCAAGCACGCCTACGGCATACGCCGTCCCCTGTATCAAAGGATTCAAGAGATTCACCAGGGCACCCGCAAGTTCTAAGACTTCGGCTAACAATCCGCCAAGTGAATCTGCTAATGCACCAACAGGGGGTCCCAGTATCCGAGTCAACGCACCCCCGAGCTCCAGCAACGCATCAAACAAGGACTGCGCACCCGCAACGATCTCCTGTATCGGTTCCGGTAACGTCGAAACGTCTTTCGTGCCAACACGAACCACATCCAAGAATTCCGATAACACACGCGCAGCATTCGTAACGGTCGGGAGGAACAGGTCCCCAATTGCCGCTTGGGTCAGCAGTATCGAGTTCTGGAGTGTGTCCATTACAACGATATAACTGTCCGCGGGCGGCGCCTCAAAACGTCTGGATAACTCGTCAAACGTCGGAATCAACAGATCCCGGATGCTCCCGCCAACTCTCCGATATGCTGCATGCAAGCCCTCGATGTTCGCTTCTACACCGTGAACATCCGCCAATGTTTCGAGAAACGAAGGAATTTGTTGCACGATGGTGCGAAAATCTCTGAAATCGACTTTCCCCAGCTGCACTGCCTGGATTAACTGCTCCATCGCTAACGAAGCTGTCGACGCATTGCCACCCAAGGACACAATCGTCTGACCGACCGTCAACAGAATTTTGTCCGTGTCCTCCGCACCTAACCCCGCCGCACGGAGTCTATTGGAGTAACGCGTTAACGATTCAAAGTTCAACCCCGGCAAATTCGCAATCTCAATCAGAGACTCAAGCCGTTTCTCCGCTGCTTCCGAACTCCCTTCAATCTGTGTGATCGCCCGTGTGTATTGCTCTAACCTACCCGCTGCTTGAATGCTTTCAATCCCGAAACGACCGATCTGCTGCGTAGCCACCGCAAACCCTAACGCCCCCAGCACGCTCCCCGCGCCACTCACTGAACGCGTAAATACGCCAACCCCCCGGTTCGCGAACCCGATCGCACCCGTGAGTTCTGTTGCCCCTCTGCCCGTGCGCCGAACCTGATTCCCAAGACTCCCGACTTCACGCGCAGTTTCACGCGCCTCGTCGCCCAGCTTGTCAACACCCGTCGCCGCGTTCGTCGCCGCGCCCTGCGTCTGACCCAATTGCTGGCGCAGCTCACGCACCTCACCTTGGAGTTGCTCGATCTCGGTGCGGGCTTTCCGCGAGTCAGCTGTGAATCGGATCCTAACGTCAGCCATTTTGCGTTACCTTATCCTTCTCTAATTGTGCTATACTTTTGGGAAAATTTTGATCACAAGGAGTTTCTATGAAACTTTTTTTACACCCTACAAGGATTGGTCTTATTCTGTATTCGATCATCTTTATACTGGGGTGCTCAACCGAGAACCCACTTTGCACCGAGAACTACTGCGTTGAAGGCGAAATCTATCCACGTTCAGACTTGCCTGCTGGCCAAACCTTTGGTGATCTACCAATAGATGATACAACTATCTTTGCTGCAATCGTTGGCGGTGCAACTCCAATGGAGACCACACCTGAGGACCCAACAATTGGTAACACTTTGCTTAAAGATATAAATTCGTACTTGCCTGGTCATATACCTAAAGATCCATCCCTTTTGTTTGACGCGATAAATACGGATATACCGACAGGCAGCCGATTTTTTATTGGTAAAACGGTTCTGATTCGTGCAACGGTAGATGTAGAAAGTTTACAACCACGCGGCTTAGATGAACCAGAACAACGAAGTTATATCTCCTTAAATCGGATTGATATTAGAGATTTGGGTAAAACTGACCCTGGTCACCCATGGCGAGATATTGAAGAAATTATTTGGAGAATACATTCCCCCGAAGACTCCACTTTGTTAAATCGATTTAAAAAAGGCGAAGCATACGATTTTCATGTTTCAATACAAAATATACTCATTAGGCAATATTCCGACAGCGTTGATTCTTATTACAGTGTTTTATGCCACTACATTGAAGAATAGTTCGTCAATATTGTTCGTTGTTATCTACAATGAGGCATCTTTTTCTTGCAAAATAGTAGGGAAAATGGTATAATGGAAGGAGTAAGTGGGAAGGGGGCGTAACCCCTCCCCGCTGCCAGAAACAGCTAACCTAAGTCGCTAAACTTGGATATTGCTAAAGGCATTTCTATTTTAACAAACCTTCCAAAGAAATGTCAAGCGAGGTCCCCAAACCTACAGGAGCTTGATATATTATGGGATCCATCTACAAAATTACGAACACTCTCAGCGGTGAATCTTACATCGGTCAATGCAGGGGCAATGTCAATAAACGATATAATGCTCATATCAGAGGTGATGGAAACAAACCTCTAAAAGAAGCCATTGATAAATACGGCATTGAACACTTTACCTTTAAAATCCTGCATGATGGTATTTTAGATGAACTCCTTGATGACTACGAGGAAGCAGCAATAGCGAAATATAACACCTTTGAAAACGGCTATAACGAGACTCCCAGAAGTAGTGGCAATCTTTCTGGTAAAAATCACCCGCTGTATGGCAAACCTCGCAGTGAAGAAGAAAAACGAAAAATATCTGAGTCTGCGAAAGCAAGCCCGCTTGTTGCAAAAGTCCAAAAAATGGCAACTGAAGCGGCTGCGAAAAAAACTAAAGGTGTTCCCCGTAGTGAAGAAATTCGGAGAAAAATAAGTATCTCACATCGTAAATCTGATTATACAGAAATGCCTGATTTCTTTTTATCCCTTCCGGCAGATATGCACTCCTCTATAAAAGTGCGTTTACTTCGTGAACAATTCCCAGATGTAAGTAAGAGCACCCTTTACTTCCGAATAAGCAAATGGACTGGTGTAAAAACTAAAAAACAGCACCCTAATTACCCAGAGGTTTATGAGTTTTTTACTTCCCTTCCGGCAGATATGCCATTACCGAAAAAAAGACATTTGCTCCACAAGCAATTTCCAAATGTTAGAAGGCATTATATTAATAGATGGCTCAACAAGTGGAGCGGTACAAAAACTTTGAAGCGGCATCCTGATTATTCAGATGCAAACGATTTGTTCTTATCACTTCCCGCGGAGATGTCATTATCTGAGAAAAGATGTTTGCTCTACGAACAATTTCCGAACGTTAAAAGAGACACAATTCGGTCTTGGATCCGCAAATGGCAAACCGAACTTACCCCCAAAGGAGAACAAAAATGACCTCAGTTATCATCAACGTCAAAGGCAAAGGGCGACTGTCCGCTGAAAGTATTGTCACCGTCAGAGCATCCGTGATATATTATCTTGATAACGAACCCGACCCCACATTCTTTCAGGTGATGATCACAGCCCCCGCAGCCGACTTAGAGTTGTTTCTTTTACCCTATATCGATGACGAACAAGCTGATTTAGAAATTGAAATTCTCAATATCGTTCAACCTGTTATCGGGGAACATGACGAGAATCTAAAATGGCTTGACTATCTGATACAACACCAGCAAGGAAATCCCACTCTGGACGAAAACGATCGCTGAACTCAAAAATGGAATCGTTAATTGACGAAGGTATGGGTTTCCATCATTTTTTCCGTTTTTTCTTCATTTCCTGACAATAGGCAGCGAAACATATCTCGTCGAAGGAAAAACGGTAGTTTTCATCGCGATCCTTACAAACCCGCTCACTCGGCAATTTCCCCGACTCCTTGCTGCTCACCCAAAGGTTTGCTAACCTGATCCGACCGTTTGGTGTCTCGAGCTGCTCGTAGAAATCGACGCAATGATGCCACCCCCGCGGCTGGGACATTGACAACACGATGCGCTTCAAAGAGTGTCCTCATAAAACGCTCCGATAACAACCTCACCGGATACGGCGCATTCTCATCCATCTGAGACTCCACATTCGCTTCATCCTCTACCGGCGCATACGACAGTTGTGGGTCAACGATCATTGCCGGTACCAATACCCGACGGCGTGAGGTATTTCTTGCCATCTCCGCAGACAACTCTTCACTCGACATCTCCAGATACTTCTTCTGCTTCCCCACCGGATAGAATTCAAACGTCTCTCCACCCGTGATCGCAAAGGCATCCGCAGGCACCCCGCGACGGACCGTCACTTGATAGATCGCATCGGTTTCGAGTTGATTCACCACAGAAAACGCCTCAGCAAACGAATCCAGCATCACGCGAGACCTCGTTTCAATCGGGACTCCCTCACCTTTCCCTCGATACGAAAACTGCGGATCTACCAGCATGCCGGAGAGCAGCAGCCGTGAGAGCTCTATATTCCGTTCCTCTTTCACGACCGGATCCTTTTCCCTATCCGCGTACTCCGTCATTAAGCGCAATTGCTGAATTTCGAGTTCTAACGGAATTCCGTCCCGGACTGACACTTGGAAGAATGAATCCTCAAAAAAAAGCTCTACTGTTTTGATGGGCTTCCCCAGCGTCTCTAAAACGTCTCGCGTGATTTTCGGGGCATCCGAGGCAAGGACCACCCTTGCCGACATATCACGAAAATTCACTTCTACGAGAGCCGTTTCCCGCTCGTCGTGGTCAAAAATATCGGGCGTAAAGGTGGGCAAATCCGAGGACTCCACCACCTGGGCAGCCCTTCGCGATGAGATTCGAGCATCTAATTGGGATTGAATATCTTTGTTCATAGATTCCTTGTAGCATAGGCTGTTAGCCTGTGCAGCATAAGGCATCACCTGCTAAAGTGCGCCGCGCCTTCGTGATTTTTTCTCTTGCAAAATAGTGGGGAAAATGGTATACTATAGGAAGGTAGTGGAAAGGGGACGTAACCCCTCCCCGCTGCCAGAAACAATCAACTTTTGCGCAAACATCGGAATCTTGCTTTGGCACTCTCATTTTAACACACTTCCTTTTGAAATGTCAAGCGAGGCCCCCAAACCTACAGGAGCTTGACATAGTATGGGATCCATCTATAAAATTACGAACACTCTCAGCGGTATGGCATACATCGGTAAAACTGTCCATGATGCCGAGAAAACTCGAAAACGCAATCATCTGAGTGGCAGGGGCAATAAACCCCTTAAGGACGATATTGACAAATACGGAGAAGATGTTTTTACGTTTGAGATCCTCCATGATGGTATCATCCCTGAATTCTTGGATACCCTTGAGCGGGAAGAGATTGCGAAACACAATACCATGAAACCATATGGCTATAATCAGAACAGAGGCGGTGGCGGTGTCTGTTCGCATTCAGAAGAAACTCGTCAGAAGATGTCTGAGGCACTGAAGGGCAAACCCGCATGGAATAAAGGTAAACCCCATTCAGAAGAAACCCGTCGGAAACTTTCTGAAGCAAACATAGGCAAAACGCATTCAGAAGAAACTCGTCAGAAAATATCTGAAGTCACCGCAGGTAAAAAAAATCCTAACTATGGCAAATCCCATTCAGAAGAAACTCTCCGGAGAATTTCAGAAAACAACGCAATGAAACGCCCTGAAGTTCGTCAGAAAATATCTGGTGAAAACAGCCCAACAAAACGCCCTGAAGTTCGTCAGAAAATATCTAAGGCACTGAAGGGCAAACCCGCATGGAATAAAGGTAAACCCCATTCAGAGGAAGCCAAACAGAAGATGTCTGAGGCACTCAAAGGCAACCCTGCGTGGAATAAAGGTAAACCTCATTCAGAAGAAACCAAACAGAAAATATCAAGAGCCAATAAAGGCAGAAAACATTCAGAAGAAACCCGTCGGAAAAACTCTAAAGTCAAACTTGGCATGAGCCCAGAGGCACTCACAATCCTTATCGACTGGTTGTTGCGCGCCGGCTGGTCTAAAACCAAGATAACGCGTGAACTTCGGAAAAGCCAAAATACAATCCGAAAATATGCCCCTCACGTTTCCAAGTGACTGGACACAAGATACTTAACCCATCCATTGGTCATCAGAAATTATTGTGACCACCAATTCCCCATCTGTTGCACCGTCCAGGGGCACGGCTTTTAATTCAATATTTACGTCGATGGATCCAGGTCCCGTTACGGGGACACGTACCGGACTTGTGATCTCACAATTCGGAAGATCGTATATGATCGCGAGTTGCCTCCCGTTTCCGAGCCATTGGTACGTGACAATTCGCACGGAGACGCTCTCGTTGTTCCTAAACTTCTCGTCCCAGCGAACAAATACATCTTCTTCGCTCGTCCCGCTTTCATACTTTGTCTGAACACTGGAAGTCACATTCCGTCTCGCAGTCGGCTCCGTACTTCGCCTGAAACGTCCCGGTATCTTGCCTTGCGCAAAATCATAATTATGAGCGATGGAAATCGGCGCACTATCACAAATAACAGCTTCACCGTCAATCTGCAAAAATCTGCCATACCCCGAAAAGAACCGCCGCCCCACAAACGGAAACTCGTCCGGATGTTGCACCGCCGTTGGGATAAACTGCTCCTCATCGCCACCTTCGATCGTCCGGCGTTTGTCCACACGGTTGGAGAGTATATCAATCGTCGCGCCGATACTTTCACCGACCTCGATCTCAGCCCCGATCGGGACCCCTCTCGTGACCAACCACGGCTCACCGCCAACTTCAGGCTCCAATGTCCACCCTGGGAACTCGTCATTCACCGTCTTTAACGTCGTCTCATAACCACCCGGTTCCGCTATCATCTCTACCTTGTGGTTTCCTGTCAGTCCGGAGGTAGCAACAACAGCACCGTTCGCATCCTTGATGATAACCTTACTGATCTTGTGGAAATGCTTCTCAGAGAGGACATCCGAACCCAGTGCGATTTCTTCTCTCAACGGAAGTGTGTCGTTGGAAGCGAGTCCCACACGCCGCACCCCTCTGATCAGAAGTGTATGGTCGGTGAGAGCACCTGTATATTTCACGCGAAGCCGACCCGGACGATCCGGTTCAGGATTCCGCGCTAAATTCGCAGCAATCGGCGGTATCGTGATGGAGAATTTCCCTGCTTTCCAGCCGGTCGTGGTCACCTCTGTAATCGTCCCTCCCGCAGGGAGTTCCGTCGTCTGTGGATCGGTTTTCGAGGCATTCGCGAAGGATAACGACAACGTCCCCGGCTGTCCCGCTGCGTCTGTGTAGGTGATCACTATCGTCCCCGGCGTGTTGTCATCCGTCAACACCGCAGAACCGTTCGGCGTAACCGTCAGCGTCAACGCTCGTGAATATCCACTCAAGCCATTCGCAATCTCTTTCGTTACGACGAGGGTTGTGATTTTAAAAGTACCGGCCTTCCAGCCGGTTGTGGTCACCTCTGTAATCGTCCCTCCCGCAGGGAGTTCCGTCGTCTGTGGATCGGTTTTCGAGGCATTCGCGAAGGATAACGACAACGTCCCCGGCTGTCCCGCTGCGTCTGTGTAGGTGATCACTATCGTCCCCGGCGTGTTGTCATCCGTCAACACCGCAGAACCGTTCGGCGTAACCGTCAGCGTCAACGCTTCCGCGTAGCCGCTTAAGTTGTCCACTATCGTCTTGGCACCTGCGCCAGATAGGTTTTGACCGTCAACGACGTTTACCGTCTTGTCTGCTAAATCAGCTTCATCTACAGCCTTTACCGTAATATCCGCAGCATTCGTGAAATAATTATCTGCGATGACATCACTCAGATTCGTCTTCTTCGGGACCAGGGTTTTGTCGGGAATCTTAACACTCACAGGGTTCGGATCCGCCAGCACGCCTTGAATAATATCCAAAAACCCCGATTCTGAAGGGATCTCTATCTCTACGTTGCCCGAGCCCCAGAGGTAGCCATCCTCTCCGAAGACATCTGCACGCCCCGCACGCAGCGCATCGCTCGATTGCTTCTCTGAATCCTCGTCGTGGTTCCACGCCGTGATGACATACCGGCGCTGCACGGCTTGGGTCCGATCGGTCACAGGGCTACCTGTGCTTTCATTTTCACGCGCAATGATAAATGACGTTCTCTCGGCCTGGCGCCTTTCAACAGCCATTGTCTTTCTCCTCCTGTAGGGGGTGGGGACTGAAGATGAAGAATTGAATAAACCTCATACCCCAACCCAAATTGATAAAACTATACGCTCTGATTTGACGGATAGATATGCGTCACAATTATCCGGAACCTCGCAATTTCGAAGGGTGTGCCCTGAAGCGCAGTTATCCGTCCTGCACTTGTGTGCACTTCCGCAATTCGGGTCCGATACACACCCTCAACCCCCAAATCCGGTGTGCCGTTGATGAGCCTTTCAATCGTATAAATCGCATCCGATACCTGATCTGTCAGTGCCTTCGGAGTGACCGGCGACTCCTTCAACACCACATCAAGCGCGATCGGGAGATACTCTTCTGTTTCTCCCAATGACGCAAATTCTGTATTCGCACCCCCATCGCGTTTGCGGAGCACCTCGTCAAAATTCAATAGTAAAGCCGGAATCGCGCCCTGCTGATCCAAAACTGTCCAATGCCGATACCGTTTCTGAACCGTCTTGACCTGAAGCGGAAACGCGTCACCATAAGACGCGTCTGAATCCGCACGCAGCGGTTCACAGAGATCATATAAGGCATCAATGATCTGCGCCCGCCGGTGTTTATGTGCCGCCATTTTGTTCCTCCGGCATGGATCGCAGTGCCATAAATCAACTGAACTTTTTCATTTATAGTGGATCCGAAAAATAAATGGGCATCTTTGTAGCATAGGAGACCGTTGGTTTCCTGTGCCAGCGTGAGACGTAACCTCACGATTTATCCTATGATACGAGTGTCCAAATAATTACGGGATCTACTATAATTTAAACCAACTCGTAACCATTCGGACACCGACAGGCTACCAATTCAGCGTTCTGTTTATACCACGCGAGATTGCTTCTTTTCACGCTGTCGCCTTGATTCCCGCCAAAAAGCTTGTCGTCGTCCACTTTCACACCAACGTGACTGACACGGTATCTTGACCCCTGTTTCGGTTGGAACACCATGATCGCACCGTTGACTTCCTCGCAGTCGGAGCCGAAGTTCGCGAAAGACATCGCAGATAAATCAAGACCTTGTGTGTCGATCCCACATTCCTCAAGAATCCGTTTCAGAAACCCAGCACACCAAGACAAGCCGTCGGGGTCATCATCATTCGGGTTGAAGCCGAGAAAACCTTTCAGCTCCTCCTCATCATAGACTTCGCTTTTACCGTCCCATTGAAGCATTTTCAATACCCACGGGGCTTCCATGCCGGAGATTTGAATCAGGTCCGCATCCTCCGCGAACGAGTTTTCACCAGCAAGGGCGATTGTTGGACCAACAGAACTCTGTTCCACGATCTCCTTGAGCCGCATATCAATGCTTTCAAGAAGCTTCAGTTGCTTTATCTGGAATTCATTAGCTCTCAATGTGCTTGCCTCCATTCGGTTGTTGTTTTCGCTGAAAGAAATAGGTAACACTGCTCCCGATCCAGCCAAGTGGCGCACCGATCAGAATACCAACAAGCGTTGGAGTAAGGTAGATTTTTTCAAACCAAAAATCACCAACAAATAACGCCCCGGTCAGCAACGTTGCATATACAAATATCCCAATATTCGTTACCGTTGAATCAAGTTCGTCTGTTTTTCTTGCCATGAGCGTGTTTCCCTTAAAAAAACTTACTTAATAGGTATGCGACGATAACCGATCCGATTGCCGAAATACTTTGGAAGAGCGCAAATCTGTTTCGCACGCTTTCTTCAAAAGCCTTTTTCCATTCCTTGAGTGCCGCGAGTTCCTCTCGGTGGCTATCCAGTTCTTTTGAATGGGCATCTAATCGCTTCGTATCCGTCTCGATGGAGCGGTCTAACTTCTCAGCAAGTGCCTTGTGCTGGTCGTCATTATGCTCACGCATTGCACGAATTTCACCTTGCAGCTCAACGATCTTGACATCAAGGGCATGGATACTCTCAAGCGTTTTATCCACAAGTTGATGTTCCATTTCATTCATCTCAAACTCCTTTCTAATTTGCTGATCTCTTCTCGTTTTTTCCCTTGACAAAAGAAGTCAAGAATGCTACAATATTGATGTATTGCTGGTAGAGAATGTCACCCTCGTCGCAAGGCGGGGTCTCTACCACCACCGAGTGACATCGGGAGCAATACACTTTTAGCAATACAACCCCAAAAAGGAACTCCTTATGAAAAATCCTGGTATCTATATTCTCACTTCGCCGAGTGGCAAGCAGTATGTCGGAAAAGATAACAATTTGCCAAGCCGTGTGAGAGATCACTTGCGCGGCAACTCGCCCCAGTGTCCTGCCATCCACGACGCGATTCAGAAATATGGGAGTGATACCTTTTCTGTTGAAATTATTCAATACCCCGGCATTTCGCATGAGGCATTGAAAGTTGTGGAACGCTGGAAGATTAGACAACTCCAGACAGTGTCTCCCGATGGGTACAATCTGACCGAAGGCGGTGATGGGGGTAGCATCTCTGGGGAAACACGCCAGAAAATAAGTAAAAGCAACAAAAAACGCGTTGCGAATGGCACACATAACTTCCTCGATAGTGATTTCCAACGTCAAGTTCAGAAAAAACGACTTGAGGACGGAACACATCACCTTCTTGATGGTGAAATTCAGCGAAAATCTGCCAAAAAACGCGTTGCGGATGGCACACATAACTTCCTCGGTGAGAACAACCCAAGCCACAAGCAACTTGCGGATGGCACACATAACTTCCTTGATAGTGAAGTTCAGCGGCGTGCGAAAATAAAACGGGATGCGGTTAACAAAAAACGACTTAAGGACGGAACGCATCATTTCCTCGGCGAGAACAACCCAAGCCACGCCCGCAAACGCAAACGGCAAAAAGCCGAATGGTGCTATATCATTGCTCTGTCTCGGTTTTGGTATGAAATTCACGATTATACCCTCAAACGTCGCTCTGAATTCCTCTGTAAAGACATTCCCAATATGTCGAACGCCGAACAAGAATATTTGTTTGAGTGACGCATTAATTTCAGGAAACCTTCATCGGTTGCCTCTCTCTGCAGCGGCGATTTCCTCTTGGAGATACTTATCGCCGAGTTGACCAACTCGTGCTTCAAATCGTTCACCCGCCGCGATGAGTTCGTAAACAGGACGCGCTGATAGATTCGTTTCGTCATTCCCTTCCTCATGCAACGCAGGGTAATTCGCACCGAACCGCGACTGGAAATATCCGCCACTCACTCCTAGTACCAATTCCTGCGCACTGTATTCCGCAATAGAGCCTGGACGATTCGGATGTGTCGCCGCATCCCGATAGGTGCCTTCACGCTCCAAAATCCTTTTTCCCGGATGCGTGACGCCTTTCCGTGCCGCATACAACGGATCCAGTCCCGCCCATCGACCATAACCTTCACTGTCGAAAATATCGTCGATCTCGTCCCAAACAAAGGGCGCAAGGAAATCTGTCCAGAACCGCGTCGCATCTTGCAACCGCGTTTCGACCCTCTCAACGAAAGCCTCTGTTCTCAGGAGTGCGTCAAAATGAATGTGAATCATATTCAGCGTCCTCTGCGGAAACGTCGGGATTTGCGAGGCTTGCGGCTCGCAAATCGTTACCTTCTGTTTGGCTTTCGCGAACAGAAGCCGACGTTTCCGATTTTTCTTTTTGTCTAAGGTTTCCGACAGCAAGACCTGTTTTAGCGGTTCTACAAGACTCCCTGCCCTCTGAGATATAATCTTTGGACAAAGCTGCCTTTCACTTGCAAAACGTCCACCACACGGAACTCACTCGAATCAGAACGCACCAAGAAATCGCCTTTCGCAATATCCGGGTTCGGTTTCGAGAGCAACGCGATTGCCTCCGTTTGTTGCACTGCCACATTCGACCGGAGCTGGGTTGCCTCTCGTTGCGGAATCCCAGAAGTAAGCGGTTGGATCATGCAGGTCACATCTTTGGCAACCGTCGTCTCATCCGTGGCTTCATACGCCGATTTTCGCACGATTGTCACCATTTCCCTATGGTGTGGCGGAATCCGAAAACGCATCTTATCTCCGTACCTGTAGCGTAGGCTGTTAGCCTGCGTATCTTCTCGCCTTAGTCGTTATACGTCGGAACGCGCCGATACGGATACCTCGGTTCCCCGACCTCGCGACGCTCCGTCCCGGCCGCACCAAACGGAAGCCGCCGTTTTGTTTGAGAGACCACTGGAGACTCCGCTTGCACTTCTATAACGACATCCGAAACCTTCTCGGTGACCTTCGCCTGATGAAACGCACGCTTCTCTTTCCAGTTAATCTCTTGGACCCGCGTGCCAATTTCAATCTGGTCTGACTGAAGGATTTGGGCCGCGACGACGCATAACTCCGAGGCGCACTGATGCGTCATCGCCAGTCGAGCCACCTCTAACGCCTCGCCTGTCAATGCGTCGGCATCAATGTTCTCCGCCCGTAAGCGTTTGCGAACCTCGCGTTCAGCGTCCGGCGCGAAGGGCTGCTGCGATAGATACGCATCGGAGATATGATCCGCAGTGACATCCGGGGCAATCAGCCCACGCACCGCATCGTAATGTTGGGAAGTCAGTATCGTCGCCGGCATAAAGAACTCCATAAGTCTCGTCAGGTGTCGTAGGGGGTTTTTGCTGGGGTGTTTCTTCGTAGGTCGCCTCGCCCTTTACTGATTGACAGCTACTCCAACACCTTCAGTGCCTTGGCACCTGTGTTGCCCAACACGACGATGTAGATCGCTTTCTTCGGCTGATACGAAATCCAGCCCCAGATCTCGGAGCAGACGATGTATTCGACCTGCTTGAGCATGTCCCGCGTCGTCTCGATGATGTCTGTGTTCATTTGGGAAACGTACTCGACCGCTTTCCGCTTGTCATACACAACAAACGCGTTATGCTTCGTAACAGAGCCCCCAGACCCAGCCTGAATCCGATCCTGAAGGTAGTCGTGCCACCCGACCCGAACCCCCTGTGCCAACTGGTTCATCACGGAGAAGCTTCCCCCATACCCGCTCATGACAGCGTTGGGACGCTCGTTCATGTTCACCAGCATCACATTCGTGCCAGCAACTTTTGCCAACTGGAGATCCGTGATATCCGGGTCATACCCGATCGCTGACGTCAACATATAGGAACGTTTGAACTTCTTCTGGATCGAGAGCCACGCTTTCGGGGTCATCGTATCCGTCGCATCTTTGTCCAACTCCTGCAGCCGAATCAGCGTGCCACCGAGGTCGTCGCCACCCGCACCATGCAACATCGTCTCAAGCCCTTCATCCACTTTCGCCATGATCCGCTGGACAGCGATCTCCTCGACGTGCTCCATCGCTTTGTCAATGAACTCGACTTCCCGGAGATGCTCATACGTGAACGGGATCGCTAACATCCGCTTTTTCGGCTGGATGGGACGCTCAGAGGTGTCGAAGGTCGCCATCGGAGGATCCGCTCCAGGGGTCCGCTGCTCTTCACGGAAAGCATCTTCATCATACTCAAGGATCGTGGCACGGTAGTCTTTCTTGCTCGTCTCTGCCATGCGCGTCGTCAATTCCTCAAGCGCGATATCCACTTCCACGTCTTCGTCCCAGTGTGCCATCGCATCGTGGTAAGGGGTGAGCGTTGAGCCAGGCGGGGTATCATGCACATCTTGGAAAGTGCCAGCGCGTTCCCAACGCGCACGTCTTTCGGCTTTCCGTGCCGCCGCTTCGATCTGCGGACGATACACCGTACTCCGATACGCGTTCAAACACATCTCTTTGAGTGCTAACTCTTTCCCAGGATCGCCAATCACGTCCTCACAGCGAGTCGGCCAGACACCCGCAGCAGGATTACAGACGGTGGTCATCTCCAAGTCGTCAAGCACGACCTCAAACGCTGAAAGCCGTTCGTCATCCGCACCCAACTCGCCATCCTTCTCCGGGTCGTATTGGGAATCAATGTACGCAGAAAACGGCATGCCGGCATCCGCCGCTTGCTCGACAAGCCCAGCACGCTGCGATGGATTCCCATACCTTTCTACGATTTCTCGTGTCGTCATTAAAGACATTCGTTCTTCCTCCTGTGTAAACTGTGTAAAGTCTGGTAAAGTGTTCGTAAGTGCCTAAAGTTTCAAGAGATGCTTTGGCCTTCCAAATGTCTCTTGCAACTTCGCAACTATCAAACTTTAGTACACTTCAAAACTTCTTTAGCCCGGCATTGTGATCAGGGCGTGTGTGGTGTCAAATTCCATCACCGAGCCTTTGCCCTTTAAAGCCTCCACAATATTTTCAACCGTTGTGCCGACACCCTTCGCATAATCACGCGTATGGGTTTGCTCGGCTGCGTTTTTGGCGTTACTGTCTACATCTCCAGCAACAACGTCATCTACATCCGTCGTCGCAGGTAAGGCAGTTAGGGCACTCACGGCTTTCACGAAGCCCTTCGCACTGCTCGGCCCAAGTCCTGCCACCAACTTATCGCCACGCTTGACGGTCGCGCTACTCGCAAGCGGGACACGCAACCCACCGAACAGGTACGCACCGGTGATCTGTGTGTCGTCAACAGCGATGATAACGCCATCGAACGCTTCGCCATCCGCGGGTAATTCGGCTTTGCCATCGGCATTGATCTTATAGACTTTGCCAACTGCCGTGCTACGGTGCTTGGCGGTTATGTCGTATGTGATCGTCTTCTTATCATGCGGGATACTCGTCGTCACCACATGCGGGTGTTCCTTTAAAGCCATCGTTTTCTATACCTCCTGAATAAAGTTATAAGTTGTAGGTACGTTCGCTACGCTCACTTTTGGTTATAAGTTAAGAGGGCTCACTGTGGAATCCATCTCCCAAAGGGATATTCCATCTGGCGAACGATTGCTACAAACCCACCTCTTAACTAAAAACCAAGAACCTAAAGCGGAACAAAGTGGAGCGTACCAATAACCACTGACTACCGCCATCTCCGCTTCCGCTGACGCGGGGTCCGTTTCGTTCGCTCTGGGGGCGGCTCATGGTCGTCGGTCGACCTTCTGCCCGCCGGTAACGCCGCATCGCCTTTTTTCTTGTTGTGTGCGATATGCTCTTCGAGTTTCTCTAACGGCATGTCGCCGTAATACTCGCGGTGATACGCTTCATCGAATTCGTCACCATACGCACGGTTACCCTGCTTGATCGCCTCTTCAACACGCGCTTCGCGATACGCCTCGCCGTCCTCGGCAGCTTTCGTCAGATCCGCGATCTCGTCTTTCTGCGTTTCGACTTTCTCGCGGAGACTCGTCACCTCACTGGTCACTTTTTCTAAGACCGTCTCCGGCTCATCTGTCGAACGCACGTCCTTGAGATCCAAATCCTCCCGCAACGTCGTGACGAGCTGCTGACGCGCCGTGTCCACATCCTGTGAGGCGTTCGTGAGATCAGCGATCTCGTCTTTCTGGGTTGAAACGGTCGTGCGAAGGGTCGATACCTCGGTCTCCAGTGCCTTCACAACTTCATCGGGTTCGTCCGTCGAACGGATACCCGGGACCTTTAGCGCATCGCGCAACTTCTCAATCCACTCATGATCTGTCACTGTAAATTCCTCCATAAATCTTCGCATCTGAGCAGCAGCCTCATCAGGCATGTCGGTAGGCATTGGGTTACCTAACCCGTAAGTGGTTGGGTCCCCCCACCCGTACATGAGGAATCGCTGTTTCTCGATGGAAGTGTGTCGATTAGACCCGAACTCAACGAGTGAAATTTCTTTGAGCCGGGCATCATAGACGGTATACGTCGCCGTCTCCATTTTGCCATCTTTGTTTTTGTACTGCTTACCCATCTTGTGAGTGCATTGCCCCTCACGTTCGGGTTCCCAATCCCAATAAGAGTACCGACGGATGGGAAGGTTACATAAATTACAGATCTCACGGGCATCGTAGAATCCGATAGAGACCTGGTTGATTAACTCGTGTTCAATTGCCCTGATCAATTTCTCAGAAGTTCGGAACTCACGACTGCCGCCGTCGTATTCCATGTTCTTGAGAATGAAGAAATCGATCAGCAACTCGTTCTTGTCATTCAACATCGCATTTGCCGACCGTCCATACCCGAACGATCGCCACGCATGATGATCTTTGAGAGCAACCCCAGGCTTCGTTTTCGCATCTTTCTCAAAGTTTTTGAGAGTGGTCTTGGGATCCATAATCGAGTTGTGGCGGTCCAATTTGTCATTACTTGCCGTGATGCGGACCCAATATTTATCATCGTCCTCTTCCGGCAGATCCGCATGCATTGCGCGGGTCCCAATCGTGACTGGCAAAAGCCTTATATCTTCCATACTTATCCTCCTTTCAATCGTTGATCTAAACCTCTCCACGCCCTCTTTTTTTCTTGATATTTCCGCTCAAAAATGATATAATATTCTTACCTTCATAGGTAGGCAGGTCGCTCCTGCCTTCTAAAACCCCTATGAAGCCACACCTAAACTATGGAGGTTCCAATGAAAAATCCTGGTATCTATATCCTCACGTCTCCGAGTGGTAAACAATATGTCGGTAAGGATAGCAATTTGCCAAGACGTGTAAGAGAGCATTTGCGCGGTGATACCCCGGAGTGTCGCCTGATCCATAAGGCAGTCCAGAAATATGGACGTGATGCTTTTTCTGTTGAAATCATCCAATACCCCGGTATTTCGCATGAGGCATTGAACGCCATGGAGCGTTGGAAAATTAGGCAACTTCAAACACTTGTCCCCGCTGGGTACAACCTGACCGAAGGCGGTGATGGCTGTAAACAATCTGAATACGCACGCCAGAGCATAAGTAAAGCCCAATCTCAACGCGTTGCGGATGGGACGCACATCTTCCTTGATGAAGATTTTCGTCGGCACTCTATGCAAAAACAGCTTGAAGATGGCACGCACCCCTTCAGTGGCGGTGAAATTCAACGACGTACGAACCAAAAACGGGTTAGAGACGGCACGCACCACTTTCTCGGCGGTGAAATTGCGCGGCGATCTGCACAAAAACGGATAGCGGATGGGACACACAATTTTATTGGCGGTGACATTCCGCGGCGCACCCAGAGGAGACTGGTTGAAAACGGCACGCATCACTTCCTCAATGGTGAAGTTTCGCGACAATCCAACAAAAAACGGGTTGAAGATGGCACGCATCACTTTCTCGGTGATAAGAACCCTGTCCACAAAAGAATAAAGGATGGTACACATCATTTTTTGGGCGATAGCAATCCAAGCCATGCGCGCGTTAAAGACGGCACACATCACCTTCTCGGCAACAACCATTGGAAACGCAAAAAACGCCAAAAAGCCGAATGGTGTTATATCATTGCATTGTCTCGGTTTTGGTATGAAATTCATGACTATACCCTTAAGCGTCGTGCCGAGTTCCTCTCGAAAGATATTCCCGATACGTCGAATGCCGAACAGGAATACCTCTTTTAGGCATCGTTAATTGACGATGCCCTCTCTGACTTGCATCCTGTCTAAACTCCCATACGTCCGGAGTCCTGCAGAATGCTTGTCTTTTTCTGATTTGTACTTCTCGACGGCATCTTCATAATCTGCATCGTCAATGCCGTCCATGTCTTTGAGCTCTTTCAGTTTCTTGAGGTTATCGATTTTCGCACCCTCCGCCTCCGCTAACATCTTGACATCCTGGGGATCCGGCGTATTCTCAAAATAGAAAGTCACCTTCCCTTGCCGACCCTCAGCCCGCAACACATACCCGAGAAGCGTTGACAAAACTCCCGCAACAGTCGACTGGATACTCGATATGTTGATCCGGTAATCTTTTCTTTGTTCTGTCGCGTGAGATTCCGCGACCGATTCGTTACTGTGTTGCTTAATCGGGGTACTTCCCGTCGCCCGACCGACCCGACGGTCATATAGTCTCATCAAACCATCTACCAGCCCAAAAAATGATGTCTGCATCTGCCCGCCCTTCGGCATTTCGACTTCCACGATGTCTAAATACGCATACCCTTCGTTCGGCTTTAAAGTTGAGTACCGCTGGTTGATACCCGCAAGGAAGTCCTGGATGAATTCGTCTTCCTTATCAACATCACCCCTGACATCCGCGGGCATGAAGTCTCGCAACTTTTCCGAATCCACCTTAAACCCTGCGCGTGCCCAGCCTTGTGATTCCAAGACCCTCCGAAAATCGTGCATCACCCCTAACATCCGAATCACGTCTAACGGTGCCGATTCCAACATAGATCTGCCGAAGGGTTCATTCGGGCCCGCATTGAACGGCACATACATCACCGTCGGATCGTCCTGTAGTGATACCCATTTCCCCTGCTGCCATTGACCGAGCTCCCAGTCGTTGCCGTGACGGTTGAAACGCGCCACGTATGGATCCATCACCGCAATGTCCATCGCCATGTCCGCCGCTTCGTTGAGTTCTAACTCCCAAAAAATAGCACCCCCTTTGTAGATGCCGGCAAACACTCTGTCAATCAACACGTCCGGGTCATGATGTTTCGCCGCAAGCCTATCAAAGAAAGCATCGATAACCGGGGTGGCACCTTTCGGCTTTACTTGGTAACCCCAAGATTCGTTCGCGTTCCGCAAGAAATCCTCGTATGCTTTTTTGACCTCCGGGCTGATGCTCGTGACGAGTTTCATGAACTGATCGACCGGTAGATGCAGCAGCTCCTCTTCCGTCCAGTTTTTCAGTTGCCACACACTTCGCGACCGTTCCGGCGGCGCAACATGATACATCGTGTGCTGCCGATGCGGGTCCTGCATCGAGACGCGACCGCCACTCAACGCCCGTGTGTTGCGGTGCTTCGCAATCGCTTTTGGGTCCCTACCGAAAACCCGTTTGCTGTAGTGTTGGAGTGTCCTTTGTAGATTCATGTGTTCTGGGTTGTTGGTTATAAGTTATAAGTTATAAGTTAAGAGGGGTATAGGGGACATCCATACCACTCCGGAATATTCAATGAAGTCGTGAATTGTTACAGGAAACCCTCTTAACTAAAAACCAAGAACCAACCACCTACAACCCTCTTACCTCATCTTCACACTGCCATGGATAACTCGCCCGCTTCCGATGCCACGGGGGCCTTTTTGCAGGGTCCGCACAAGATAACTTGTGCCATCGATGCCATGTTTTTCACCGTCTGTCTCGGCATCGTCCTTTTGCGGGTTACCCGTCCGTTTCTCGCTGTAACTCAAACTCAAAAACTCATCAGTGACCTCAACGGGTAGATATTTTTCTTTCAACGTCTCATCTGGCGGATGCACCAACCGATCCCGTAAAAAGAAAATCGCAGGTTGACCGGTCTCGTCAATTTTCAACCGTTTCTGCACTGCTTGAATCTGTGCAACTCTGTCTTTGGGCGGTTCGTTCACCCGAAAGCCAGCGAACTCCAACTGCGCCACGCCGTCCTGGTCGGCAGAGTCTACCGCCGCATACCGAATCTTCTTCTTCTCCTCTCTATCACAGTTGTCTAATATCAATTGTATCAAGTCGGGTTTTATCAGATTCGTTTTGTAGATCTCCTTGTAGGCGTAAAGCCGATCGTCAGGGGCATGTGCCCACCAAATCACGCTCGCCGCATCCCGATACCCCCAGTCGACACTCAGATACCGCGGCCAGTTCGGCATAATCGCGGTGTTTGTATTGACAATGTGGATTTCAGGGTCAAAGCCTTCAAAGACTAAATCCTCACCGGAACCCCATAGCCCCAGAAAGCCTCGTTTGAAACGTAAGCCCTCTAAATTCTTGAGTTTCTCAACACGCCGAAAACCGCTATCCGTGAACAGGTGCTCGATCTTCTTGAGAAGTTTCGGATCCGGGTTGTTTTCAAACGCCCTTTTGAATTCTGCTAACTTCGGAGAAGTCTGATCGATGATCTCCGGATTATCGAGAAAAGAGAGCGAAAAATACCGAAGTTTCTTCTCTTTGGCTTGCTGGCGAATCCAGTGATTCGGGACACTTGGGTTGCAATCGCCGAGCAACTGTGCAATCGGCATCACACCCGCACGTTCCGTCACACGACCCGTCAACTCGTCCCACGCATCAAAAGGGAGCAGCTCACACTGGTTGACGAATGCCGCATCGAAAAAATCAGATAACAGGTTCTGCGGTTTGTCCAGCCCGTTCACGTAGATACGCGTGCCGTTCTTATACTCAAAAAACTCCGGCTTCTCGCCACCGAATCGAGTGACATCCGTCGGATTCGAGGCATCCCGACTCGTCGGCGTATAGCCGAGGTATTTATAGTAGGTTGGCAGGATATTCCGATAGACACGACTCAGACTTCGATGTACGAACGTCATTCGAGAGCCTTCAAACTCGTTCGCAAGTGCATCCATATACGCACAAAGACTAAATGTCTTACCCGCGTCATACGTGCCACCGGCAACTTTTACACTCGCATCCGACTCCCATAAGTCCAGCATTTTGCCGTAAATCGCAAATTTGCCTCGACTGAACCTATACGCGTAATGGGGCATCTAAATCAAACCGTCCGTTTTTTGAGGTCCTTTCCCGGAAGTTTCGCTAAGACATCTCGCATCGTCTCGTCATATTCGCGAATCACGATCACCTGATCCTCAGGCGGCGCATTCTCAAGTTCCTGTTTTTCGCGTTGCGCGGTGTTCTTTTTCGCGTCCTCTACGGCTTGACGGGTGTTCGCATCATAGCCACGGTCAACGAGATACCAGCGTTTCAGCGTTCGCTCTACGACCATCGAACATCGATATAACGCGTTCATGACCGACGCTAACTCTTCATAATTAATTTGTGGGGTCGACAAAAGCCTCCCCATCTCCCTATCATAAAGATTCAAAAGCATATTGACTGTCCATGCGTTCTGCGAATCCGTCCGCGTCAGCATCTCCCTGTTCAGCATATACCAACCCGGACGCACTCTTAGAATCTTGCTGGCATCATGGAGCTCTTTTATCGTTTTTGTGATGTAGCTTTTCGTCTTGGTCGTCACTGCGGCATGTATGTCTTTCGTACGCATTTCTGGCACCGTCGAAAGCACCTGGAGAATTTGTACCGAACAGGGAACTTTTGTAGCACTTTCTGTAGGCATATTAGTAGTCATATTAGTAGGCATGTTAGTAGGCATGTTAGTAGGCATATCAGTAGGCATGTTAGTAGGCATGTTAGTAGGCTTTTGAGTGGCACTTTCTGTAGATTCAGGAAGTTGGGAAGTATCCGTATCGGTTTTCATTGGAACCCTCTCAAATCGGACGCGTTTTCTATTATATTATTATAAAGTGCCACGACACACCTGTAGAAGCACATTCAACACACCGTGATGCTGATTTACAATAAAAAAGCCGTCAATTCGGATTTTTTTTCAAAAAAACCTTTCAGTTATCGGTTCTCGGCTATTAAACACTTGAAAACGTATCTCGCTTATGATAAAATAATCTATTATAACAAAACTAATTATTATCACCCGAACCGCCCACGGAGAACACACACTGAATGCCTAAACTCGAACGCACCACCTTTACACTCACCCAACAGCAAATCGAATGGATCGATGAACAGAGTAAGAAAACCGGACTCCTCAAAGCTGAAATCATGCGACGCGCAGTCGACCAGTACGCAGAACAGGAAGAAGCGAAAGAGGAACGCCAGTTTTTTACACCCGAACAGCGGAGAGAGATCAAAGAGATCGCACGGGCGAAAGGTGTTTCAGAACTCTCTGTCATCCGTCGGGCAATCGATAGAGAACTCAACCGATTCTTCCGGAGATACTAATTCGGAGATACTCACCGGTAGCACAAACTTTTAGTTTGTGCATTTCCAAAAAGGAGATTTTACAGAAATGCGAGAAGAGATTTATCACGACGATTACATCACAGTTATCGTAACAGACGAAAAAGGTGCCGGTGGTGCACACCACACATACGAGATTCTCAACAGAGAGACTGGCGACGTGTTGAATACTGTTTCTTTTCAGAAGGGGCCCATCGCTGACAATGGTGTGAACGGATCCACAAACGAGGCGTATTTGGCAATCGTTGGGCATCGGCTTGAATGTTTTCAGTCCGGTCCCTTCCCATCACATTGGAGTGTGAAAGCACAGCACGGTGTGGATTTCGCGCGGTCTGCGTTGGAAATGCGAACAGCAGAACGCAAAGCACGCGGTGTTGAAGGCAAGGATATTGCCTAAAGGAAGGAATCGGAACGAAAGCACCCAGGCCCAGTAAGTGCGGTGTTTTTGCAATGTAATACAAGGAATGGAAATGTAATACAAGGAACGGATTTAGTCTATTCCCAGACTAAATCCAGTCTCTCCCCAGACTAAATCCGGTATTTCTGCGGATTTCCGTCCTAACCGCACCGAGTGGATTACGAAAAAAGGAGAAAGTACGAATGAAAAACCGAATGGATGTCCCTGAAGAATATGAACCCGTGCTACCGGGGAAAGTCAAAGCACATCTGGTAAAGAAGCAAGCAAAAACGGATAACTCACTTCTCACACAGACTGTGATCGCAGTCGGGAAAGTCATCGCAATGCTACAGGACTCGCCAAACCCCAACGGGTTCGTTGTCGATAACCTCACACCCGAGCAACTCCGGCAACTTAAATCCGCATGTGTGAACCACCTTGCACACCTTATTCCCGGCATAGAGGAAGAGATAATAGAGTGATAGACCCCCGAAAAAGACAGGATGGCACCATGCTACCAAACCGAGGCAACTGATGGACAAAATTACAATTGATAAACACACGTTCGCCTGTGCTCTCTCTGAACTTGCGCACACGGTGGGGACCCTCAAAGGCATCAACGGTGCATTAGAGACGTTGGGCGAGCGAATAGACCCCAATAAACTTAAAGAGATTATCGGGGACACAAGTCAACGCTCAGAAAAAGCCCTGGAATCACTGCTTCAACTGCTTTTGGAGAACGGATAGACGAAAGGTGTACACACGTGCAAGCGATCTTCTATAGAGAGGAACTCTGATGATCGACATTTCTAAAGAAATTTGTATGGGCCTCTCCGATAACGAAATTGCACACAGGTATAGTCTCTCTATAGAATTTGTGCGTAGGCAACGGAAGTTTTTGGAACCGCGAGCACCCGTGCTGCCACAACAACTGAAAAGAGGCATCTTTTGTGAGGAATTTATGAAAAATGTTAATCATCGAAAATCCGTGAGTAAAGAAAAACTCAAAGCGTGGATCGATGCGAACCCCAATGGCTACATGGAACGATCCATTGCGAAAATTGCTAAGGAAGCGGATGTGTCCATATCAACAGTTCAGCGAAATCTCACTAAAATGATAGCTGAACGACACGGCATCTCGCAAGATGACGTGTCGGCGCAACGCAAAGCAGCAGGATTCACGAGAGGCACCCGAAAAAAAAAGAAATCGGAGGGGAAACCGGCGGAGAGCCGGGTTTCCGTCGGTTTCCGCCGCGTCTCTCGCCCATCCACAGACGAGAAAAAAGTAATTTCAGGGCACTTTGATAAGGAACTCTATCGACAATTAGCACATTTGGCAATAGACAGAGACAGTAGTATGCAAGCATTGTTGGTAGAGGCATTGAATCTGCTGTTTGAGAAGGAAGACTTGCCTCGTTTTTAGTGGATTGCGCACCAATTAAGGAACAATTAAAAATATGAACGACATAAGACACCAACTCCCGGAATGTCCGCTTGAATACCAAGTTCCACACATTCCGGCTTCACACACCGCACTCGTGATTGAGATCAACGCCGCCGACATCGAGTGGCAAGAGAAGATGCTCCCCTGGACACTCGCCGGGCTTATCAATAACACCGACATCGTGATGAAAGGCGTACATCTCTATATCACTTGCGAGGACGGTACCCAGGAACGCATCAGAACCGCACTCAAGAGGATCGATCTGCCACCCGGCACCCTCATCACGAAAGACGCGGAAAGCAACCAACCGCTTATCCTTTTTGGGAATTACGGACACAGGTACGATTCCGTCTGTATCCTTGATGCTAACTACTGGGCGTTCCGCGGTATCGGTAAACGCCAAGATGCCTCCGACATCAAACTCCCCTTTGGACACGTCCTACGCCATACCTGGGGCTGGGCTGTCGCTGATGTCAGCTTCCACCACCAAAACGACATGGATGTTAAAGACACTTGGGTTCGGATGTCTGAACCGTTACACCTCACCGGTGGGGATTCGCCGGAACAGCGCCAAAAACTCGCCAAGCATCTCATCGGCGCAGCAGAACGAGCGAAATGGCTCCACGCTGCGAACTGTGCTGTCTATGGAGATGACTACGAAAAGAAAAATCAGAATATCGCCGCCTACTTCTTCAATGAAACCGAAGCGAACTGGCATCTCAACGCGTCTCTCCTGCACTACAGTGCCGCTGAAGTGAATACCCCCTACTTCGCCGAATGGGCACCCGAATGGCGGCACCTCGGCACCGAGCCACTCATCGCGCTCTGGCTGCTGAAGACAAAACAACACGCCTATAACCTTCAAGATTCCGTCATGATAGAGTCCAACTACGTCCGAGCCGAATACCCACGACTCTGTCACATGGAGTTTGCTGATCGGAAGCAATTCATCTACGCCATGCAGGAACTCCAGGGATCACAACTGAACATCGCGATGAATTGAACTGTAGCGCAAACTTTCCAGTTTGCGTCCTCTGATAAGGGAGGTTCCTTGTAGCGCAAACTTTCCAGTTTGCGTCCTCTAGGTCGCCCAACCTGTTTGCGCATTCATAGAACTCTCAATCGTAGTTTAGTGGGTGCTACGGATTGTAGAAGCAGGGGTTAAATTCCCGCCTAAACGAAAGAAGGTTCGGCTCCCCCAGCGGTGCCTTGAGCGCGTATGCATGTGAGAAATCATAGGTAGTTTAAAGGGTAGGGGCGAGGTCACCTCGCCCGTACACCAACCCCGTCTATTTATGAGGAGAACGCTATAAAACCGCTGGACCCACCATCTTATGAAAAGGAAAGCAAAGAAACAAACCCAACATCAATTCCTGTGTCGCACGTGTGGAGAGGTGCATGTTGCGCCGCGACTGGGGACTGCTGAGGATAGAGCATGGCGACAAGCATGGCAAGATGAAGGGAGAGTCGCCTGTTGCGAGTGCCTTGGCGTTTTTCACCATGAACTGGTGTCGATGGCAGATGATCGCCTATAGCCTTTATTTGAATTACGGACGTGTAGCGTAAACTTTCCAGTTTGCGTACCTCTTTCGTAGCATAACCTGTTAGGTTGTGCATCTTGTAGCGTAGGAAACTGTAAACCTCCTGTTCGTAGTAGTGCGATTCATCGCACGTTAAGGAAAGTTTAAAAAATGAAACACTATAAAGCAGACATCTCCGTCCGACGCGTCGGCATCACGACCGCACCGAAAATACCGTCCGACCACCCAAACGTCCGATTCTCAACCTGCCTTCACCGTGAAGGGTTTCCAGCAGCCGACATCACCGAAGCCCGCCAGCACGCCATCCATCTCGTCGAGAACCCAAGCACCCCCGAATTCACAGAATGCCTCGACTTCTACTTTGTGCCGTTCAAAATCCTGGAGTGGCACGCCTGGACAGATCCCATTGAACCCGAAGGCGAAACGCAGATCCATTCCTGCAGCAGCCATCCCTTCCTCGTGGGTGTGTTCAAATGGATCGTCACACTCCTTGTTTACGAAGTTGACGCGCCGGAAACCTACCGCTAAATCACAGTCTCCCCTCACAGTCTATCATAACTCACCACAGTCAATCACAGTTCAGACGCTTTCTCTTGAAATATATTGTTTTCTTATTGTAAATCGGCATCATGTCCTGCTGAATCCCCTCCAGCGCGGACGATCGCATCAAGTATACTTATATGCATAGACCGTAGCCTGCAACAACGGCGCAGGGTTTTTGCTGGGGGTTTTTGCTTGGGTATTTCTGCGGATTTCCCCTAGACCTACGGAATGGAACGAGAATATCCCAACCCTCCTGACCGAACCGCAAGGAAAATTAAAAAAATGGCACATACGATCCTACCCAGCACAGAGACGCACACGCCTGATACCCAAATCCTCGGCAAAGACTGGGCGGGCGAATACCAACTCCTCTGCACAACTTACGACTCGGCTGAAGTCGTCTTGCAAGTGCGACCCCGAGGCACAACAACCTGGAACACCGCCAAATTCAACGGTCAAGACATCAAACTGACCGCAGTGGGGGAGGTCCTCGATGTCCGACTCGTCAGAGACTACGAGTACCGGCTCATGACCGCAACCGCTGGGGCTGAAGTCGTCATCGCAAAACATGACGTTCACGGGTAGAAGGAAAAACAGATGATACAGGGTGGAATTGTCGGCGGAACTTACGGTATAGACAGCAGTGGCGGGAAAAATCCAGTCGTCTATTACTACGGGAAAGACCAAACAAAGCGCGTCGGTGAAAATTACACGCCTGCCGGCTCAACAAACAGCAGACCCGCTGAATTTAAAACGACTGCGGACGAAACGTATAATGGCGGAAAAAACGATCTCCTGACCATCACAAACGGCAGTGCTGAATCTGATATGGATCCAAAAAACCCACCCAATAACTCGGTCATCCAATTGCCCGCAGGACGGTATCATCTCACCTTCCAAGGATACTCTGACGATGCGCTTGAAAAATCATTCAGAGTCGAACTCCGTCAGATTCAATCAGGAAGAGACGACATCATTGTCACAGAAACACCCGGATACTCAACAGGTCCATCACCCTCACGAACCGAATATCTACTCAGCTGGCCCGACTTTATCGTTGACGGCACGGAAAAACTCTATTTTCTGTTCCCTGCGAGCGGTCGTGATAAAAGAAGCCATTTCCTACGCATCGAGAAAGTCGCATAACTGATAACTGGAGACATAACAATGGCGAAATTATATCTCAAAGACCTCCGAAAAACCGTTCGGAAGGCAAAACGGACAGTAAGTCACGCAGACGTAGTGCAAGTCCATACTGCATCCGGACTCAGCAACCTTCAGTTCGTCCCGCTCGACACCTCTTATGTAGCACTGCCGGCAGAGATATGGGAACTGTTTTTGGAATACTCCGGCGTAGACCGTATCAAATACAAAAGCGACACGATGGACTGTGACGACTTCGCACAGATTCTCTGTGGTGAGTGTAAGCGAAAGCTACACGTCAACGGTATCGGGTTGGTCGTCGATTTTTCCGGTGGTCACGCCTACAACGCACTCCTCGCCTACGAGGGTTCCGAACTCTCGCTCCTGACCATCGAACCCCAGAACGATAAGATCATCATCAACCGAAGCGGTATGTACGCCGCACAACAAGGTTTCCTTTTACTATGAAACTTTTCAACAACTGGTGGCAGCTCGAAAAAGCGAAACTCGCATTCATGGCGGAACACTGGGGCATCTACCTCGTCCTCGGTATCGGTCTTATCTGTTTGTGTATCTACGTCTATTTCTCCAAGGATGATAACAATGAACTATAGGTATAGACGCGCACAGCAACGCAATTGGGAGATTGATATCCACCAGTGGTTCCAGCTTTTTATGGAGTTTCTCTATAAGTTACAGGATAAAAGATCATAGAGTCTTCTGTTCGTTTGTGCATAGTCATAGAAGGCACGCCGTTCACATAAAGAAAATATACATATCCAGCGCGATATGTATAAAAATTCGGAAAAAGTATACAGATGAAAGTCACCGTCCACGACATCCAGATTAATTGTCACAAGCACGGGAAAGTCCCATACACCGCAACCTCCGATCGCGGCGGTGAGGTGATAACCCTATATTGCCCGCGGTGTGAAGACGAAGCCCGGAAACAATACCTGCATCAAAATTCACCGTATCCCCTCCAGGGGACATCACCCTCTCTGATTGAATTCTGCAACCGCGGCGACTGAGGATAACACACATCGACCGTCGGTCGACCATAGCCCATCCTGTTCGTAGGGGCGGGGTCTCCCCGTCCGTCCGCAAAGGATAAACCCAAAATTATAGAAGGAGCACCCCATGAAGGTAAGAATATCCTGTGATGTGGCTCTGAAAGTGCGTCAACACCTCGACGCACAAGCCAAGGAAAACGGTATCTCCAGAGCGAAATTCATTGAGACCGCCGTCGAAGACAAAATTGAAGGCTTCAACGTCCACAAAGAGAACAAGCGACTCACCGAAGCCCACGCCCAAGCAGAACGGGACATCTTAGCCGAAGAACAGCGCGCCGCCAAACTCAAAGAGCAGCGCGACGGCTTGGCATCCGAGAAAGAGCAACTCACTGTCAAACACACCGATCGCATTAAAGAGATCGCCTCCGCCCTCGGTGTCCCCGACACGATCGGGCACATCAAGCAACGCATCGCTGAACTCAACGAGAAATGCGATCAACTACAACGCGAGAAAACCGAACGCACCGAACAGCGTGACGAATTCGAGAGGCTCCTACACGCCGAAACAGATGCATACAATAAATGCTATGCGCGCGCGGAATCGCTGAAAAATGAACGCAATCGCTTCAAAGCACAGGCTGAAGAAGTGAAATCCAAATTCGACACCTGTGAAGAGAAACTCACGCGCCTCTTGATGCGCAACTGGTGGGACCGTCTCTGGAATAAACTGCCGTGGACAGCATGAAAAATCCCCTCCACTTCCGATACACGCACACATGTTACAATCGCGAGGGCGACGTCATCACGGACGACACCGGTACCCTTGAGGGGTATACTCTGAAATCCGTCAAGCTCACCCTCGTGAAAAGATTTCGACTCCAGGGCACCGGTGGTCACTGGACGTGCCTCCCCAACGGCACCTACAAACGCTCGCACAGAAGCACCGCCACCGGAGAACGCAGCACCCTTATTCTCGAACCTATACGTGGAACCTAAGTCCCAATCTTTTCTTGGAAGAGCCCACCCACACTCCCTGTTCAGAGACTCAGACGTTTTTTTACGTGTCTCCATAGACGGATTTTGCAGTCCCCCACCACCATCAGTTAGATTATAGCCATTTGGAGATAGGGAAAAGAAAGGCATTTTCAGCGGCATGCGCCCCTAAAAATGCCATCGTGTTGGCAGAGCATATCAAAGCATTGTCTCTCCGCACTGTGTCTGTCGCCTGTTGTAGCGGTTTTCAAAAAGCGTTGGTCAAGTAAGTATTGTAGTTTGTGGCGGTTCTCGGTTCAGTTTGGGCGGGGTCTGGGGCATCTGCGGTGGGTCGCGTTCGCTTGCATGGCCTCTGGGCTGCCCTCCATTACATTACGGGCAGGTTTCCGGTTCACTCGCGACTGGGTAAGTTGCAGTTCGGACTTTCCTACTAAAACCTACCAAAACCTATAAAAATCAAAAGTTTTTTCTTGACTTTTGATTGTGAAAAATGCTATAATAAGTACATCAGGTTGGCAAGCATACGACGCGTAGTCTCTCGGCTACGTGCTTGCCTCCCACGTCGTAGGGGATAAATACCTGATACCTGATATACCCATGACATTACGTCCGCATAAAATAGAATTGGATCCGAATAACAAGCAATCCACGTTGATGTTTCAACATGCTGGCTATGCCCGCGTCGCTTTCAACTTTGCCTTATCGTCTTTCAAAGCCGGACGGGATACAGACGAATGGCGTAGCCACGTGGATATAAAGCGTGAGTTTAACGCAGTGAAACGTGATACGTTCGACTGGTGTGATGCTCTTTCACAGAATGCCTCCAAGAACGCGATCCATAACTTCGGCGATGCGGTGACACGTTGGAAAAAAGGACAAAACCGATTTCCTACCTATAAGAAACGATCTGATAGAATCTCCTATCAAGCAGACAATGGCGAGGGAACGATTACAGTCTACAAAAAGCGTATCCACCTCCCGAAAATCGGATGGGTGCGCATGCGTGAAGAATTGCGGTATACCGGTGAAATTACGAAAGTTGTCGTCTCTAAACGCAACGGTAAGTGGTTCGCATCCATCACCGTTCGCAACCTTGATAGCAATAACTATAAGCACCAGCCATCTCTCTTTGAAAAAGAGGAAAAAGAACCGATTGGCATTGATGTGGGTATCAACACACTTGCGACCTGTTCTAACGGTGATACTTACGATAACCCGCGCCCTCTCAAGCGATATGAACGGAAGTTGGCACGTGCACAGCGTGCAGTCTCACGTAAAAAGAAAGGTTCAAAGAACTACTATAAGGCACAAAGGCATGTCCAATCTATTCATTATCGTATATCCAATATCCGTGAGGACGCTCACCACCAAGCCTCCACCAAGATTGTTCGTAAAGCCTCTGCTATTGGTGTTGAAACACTCAATATCAGCGGACTGCTCAAGAATCGTAAATTGGCGAAGGCGTTATCCGACTCGGCACTCTCGCGGTTTCTAACCATGCTGAAATACAAAGCAGAAAGACGCAGGATTCCGATAACCCAAGCGGATAGGTTCTTTGCCAGTTCCAAAACCTGTAGCAGTTGCGGGCATAAGAAAAAAGAGTTGAGGCTTTCGGATCGGACCTATCATTGCGATGCCTGTGGTATTGATATTGACCGTGATTTGAACGCTGCAATGAATCTCTGTCCCGCTTGACCTTAACCGTCGCGGTGAGTTGCACCGAGACGTAAAACGCCTGTGGAGTCCGTGTAAGACCTCGATTGTGAGGCAGTAGACGTTGAAGCAGGAAGTAGACATAAAATACAAGTTCCTGTAGGTTTTTATAGGTTTTTGAGATTTTGATAGGTTCTACACAACGGTTTGGGAATCTGGCACGGAAACAAGAAAAAACGTCAGAAATACGTCAACACTTGTAATCCTGCGTTGCTTACCGTGGCGCGCGTTTTCTCGCGATTTTGCCGCTAATTCCTCTCAATTTACATCATATCACAGAATAAAAAGAGTCGTTCTTCACGCTTTTTTTGTAAAAAAACATCAAAAATCGGTGAATTTGGCGATTTTTCCTAAAAAATTATGCATTTTAATTTGACATTTCCCTAAAAACCTGGTATAATATTAAGTAACAGTGTGAGGGGCGTTGGAGCGCCCCCCGAACCAAAAACCTAAGAACCAACTTTGGCTTGGCTTTTTTATTTTATCAGAAGCCTCGCCATAAAATCAAGAGGTTTCTCATGAAAGATCAGAATTCCCTTAATACCCCAACCGCTGAAATGCTCGCAGACGCATGGCGAAAGCATTACGCCTTCGGCACATGGCATTGGCACGATGGACAGTGGGTATGGCTCTCTCCAAACGGCAACGGCTATTCCCGATGCGGTTCACCGGTCCCGCCACCAGCACCCGACAAGATAAAGCCGTATCACCAGTTGCGCTGGTCACGGTGCAAAGTGTGTAACGCAATCAAACCCTGGGGCGGATGTGGAAGCAAAAGCATCAGCACCTACAATAACACGTGGCCAGGGGGAAACCGATGAAAAAACTGACAATCACGCTTTTCGGTTCAACAGGCACCCGCACCCTTGAAATCACACCGCGCGGCGGATTTCCAACTCGGCATGTCAAAGCACCCCGTGAAACCGGGTCTCCGTCCCTCTTTGAACCGGAAACCCCGCAAGAGGTTTCCCCTGCTGCCGATCGGACACCCAAACCCAATACGCCACCAACGTCCACGACCGAGAAAAGCAGCGCGCCATCTCCTGCGGAAGCACCGCCCACGCTCTTGGAAGTCATCCGGTTCATGCACGCCTCGGACAACCACAGCGGTTGGCTGATTATCGACGAAATCCTTTTCGTCGCGACGACCCACTACAAAATGAAATTCAACCACCAAACCCTGCTCGATGCCCTGCGGGAACTCTACACGCAAGGCGGCTTAGCATACCGGCTGAACGGGTTCGATCAACACACCTTCCAACTGATTGAAACTCAGGAACCCTCCCTGAAAATGCTACTCGCTGAAGTGGACACGCTGATGGGGAAAGGCGGTGTCGCATGAGAAGGCAACCGATGTTCATGTGGTACCGGCACAGACAGCGTGAACAGGAACATGAAATCCGAACCGCGTTCAACCTCAAATTCAATGACCAGCACTATGCCATCGCCACGCCAGAATTCTGGGACGCGTGGCGCGCCGATAAGAGCAGGACACTTCGTAAGCAATACGCCCCCGCAAAATACCCCGCTGACCAACTCGGACTGCCCGGTAAAAAACCCGTCTGGGTTGTTTTCGTCAGCCGTGCCGCGAAACAGGTGTTTGAAGCCAACCACGCTGCACCGGAAGTCCCCGAAAACGTTGATGGTAAGATTCAGGGGTTGGGGTGGCAATCGACACGCGTTAACGCCGGTATGTTCCTCGACGATCGACACAAAACCTATCGCTCCCAACGATCCCCCGTCGTCGCGTGGCTCAACTACAATCAGGGTCGCTATTCCGTCAACGTTGTTCACAGTGCTTTCAAACTGACGCGTCCGATCCCCGCCGCTATCACCGACCTCGGTGATGCAGTGGCTTGGGTCTATCAGAATTCGGTTTGGATCAAATCGTAGTCTTGGAAACCCTTCAGGCATCAAACCCAACTGACCGAACCGTAAGGAAAAATTAAAAAATGTCTACAAAACCAAAATGTTCTGTCCGCGACTGCGATTCCCGCGACACACACGAACACCGAGGAAAAGGAACGGATAACCTCGGTAGACCGATCACCTTTATCGCCTGTGTTTGCGATCCCTGTAAGGACGCGCTCATGGAGAAAAAGGTCAACTACACCTTCTACAGAGCCGGCACCCTTGTGTTTGTCAATGAAATCTATTGATAAGGAGAGGGACGGCCATGGAAAATACGATTCTCAACTTTTATCTGCGCAAATACCCACCGAAAGGGGAAATGCGTAGGGGTTGGGTCTCCCAACCCGTACACAGACACAACCTTGTGAACGTGCGCGCCTTGCTCAAAAAGCGGGGCGTGCCAAACGCCAACAGATTGGACTACCACGCAGCGATCCAAACGCTTGCGAAACGGGTAGCAAAAGAATGTAGTAAGTAGAACCAAACTGAAAGGAAAAACGCATGAAAAGGTTCCTCATTTTCGTTCTCAAGATGGTAGCGGTTATCATTAGCACACTGATCACCATCTTCAAAAAGTATCCAAAGAACCACCGATACTAACCCGTAATCTAACCGCCGCGGTCCCCAGTGTCCGCGGCACAATCCAAGAAAGGAGACATTTTGAAACTCCCAAACCTCATTAGACTTCACGTCGCGGCTTTCCACTTCGCGAGAACACCCGACTGCACGGCACAGGTGTTAGCACAGGTGACGGACGTGAAAATCAAAACCGTTTATGGATGGGTGCAACGCCCCGAATGGCACGCCGCACTCGATGCCCTTCATTTCAGAGGGACGCGCGCCTTCGCTCGTAAACCGACCCGCGATGTTATCCGCGATGCCGGTGGGTTAGTTGAACAGGCGTTCGAGATATACAAGACAGCGCGCACGGACGGACACACCCCGAAAAAAGCCGTCACCGCAGTTGTCAACAAACTGGAACTCAACCGCCGACGTATCAATACCTGGGCGGAACGCTACGACTGGGAGGCAATTCTGAATAACAAGGATTGACCCCTCTCTCAGCTAAAGCCCAGAGTTTTGAAAATGAAGAGGATGATAACGAAACTTTAACGTTAAATCGAAACAGCACTGATCACAACTCGAAAAAAGGAGAAACGATGACTCACACCGAAGCCCGTAACCTGAAGGCACAGCAGATTCGGCTCTGCCGGCACTATCTTACTGTCGCGAAAAAGACGCTCGGACTCAGTCCGGAATCAACGACTGTCCGCTACTGGACGGATACACTCGAAACTTGGAGAGCAACGCCTATCACAGAAATAGCAGCGCGTTCCCAAAAACAGAGGAAGTAAAGAAAAGAGCGGTGCGTCAACACCGCCCTGTTTAGCACATAACCCACCCTAACGCTAATTAAGGAGGAGTGCGCCATTTGCAATTATACTGCAAGCGGCGCGTAAAGTCAAAAATGCGTAAACTTCAAGTCAAACGTAGCAGTTTCTTGATCGAACCTGCCAATCGACCGACCGAAACATTTATAGGAGCGAGGTCCTCTCGCCCGTTCACCAAAAACTCTGTGCTTGAAACTCTTGGCGAGATTCTCAGCATCCTCTCGATCTTCATTATCGGCTGGATCGCTTATGTAATCCTATAGAAAAGGAGACGAGGCAGGCAACTGCCCCCTATAATGCAATGATGAAAACTATGTGGATCGAACCCGATGCGATTGAAGATGTGTGGGTCGTCAATAACCGGAAAGAAAACCCCGGACACATCGAGAGCCTCGCGGAATCCATGCGCCAAAACGGTTACCTGCGCAAATACCCGGTCATCGTTTTCAAGGCAGCGAACATCCCTGTTGAAACCGATAAGCCCTATCTCATGGCATGTGGACACCACCGCAGGAAAGCCGCGATTGCCGCAGGGATAGAGAACATTTTCGCGGAAGTCCACGACGGCACCGAAGAAGAATGGATCGAAATGATGTCGCTGGACAACTTCCAGTTTGACGTTGCCTCGAACCCCGGCATCGGCTTGGCGTTCACCGAGCAGGAACGCCGCTCCGCCTGTACCCAACTCCTGCTTCTGCCGAAATACCTGCGGAAAACCAGCGTTTCATTGGCGAATTCATGGAAAGTCTCTGAAGGCACCGTCCGCCGCTGGCGTAAGGAGGCGGAATCGTTAATTGACGAAGGGATGTCCGCAGTGCAGGCATTAGGTGTTTCACCGGAACGGTTTGAACGATTGAAGGAAGTCATGAGTTCCGCCCATCGTGAGAACGAGGCGGGCGAAACCGTTGCTGTCCGTCAGAAACCGAAGGAACTGACGAACGAGGAACGATTTGAACTTTGGCAGGAGATCAAAACCGCTGCCCTCTTCGACCAACGTTCAGACGGCATCCGTTACCTGGATCGGAACGGTTTCCAGTTTGAAACCTTCAGGGCGTATGTCTGTCAACGATATAACATCCAAGACAGCGACATACCCCACCAACTCACCAGAGGGAAACTCCAAAATATCTATAACTGGATAGCAGGCGAGGACCCAGAGGTGATCGCTCGGTGTAAGGAACTCCAGCACGAAAGGGATGCCCTCAGTCAGGCACGCAAAAACTGCTCCGACTATCACGATAAAGTCATCCGCGCCTTTGATGAGAATTTGAGTCCTACACCCGGCAACACATTTTCATCGGCGCATATCGCGAGTCTGAAAGCCTTCAAAAAGGTTGTCAAGCAACGGTTTGATGGCTTCGATTTCGATGCCCGACATGACGCAACGACTTGCGATCAACTCATGGTGGTGCAGCAAACCTTTTTTGACATCTGTGCGGATATTGAAATGAAAGAAGAGTGGGTGCTGACTTTCAAAACGAAGTTTTCTGATAAAGCCCGGCAGGACCGCAAGGCACTGGAACAGGCATGGTCAGATGCCCGCAAGGAGATGTTCACTGCGCTTTCGGAATATCCGCGGGATGTGAGCAAAGTCGCGTTCTATAACGGGTTCGATAAACGGTTCGGTCACCCCAGCGGTAGGACACGGGAGTTCACCGAACCCACGCCGGCGATCACCGATGAAACCCTAACGGCAGACATCCGACATTTCAAAGATGCCACCCGGGACATCCGTTCTGACACCGATTGGATGCAAGCCATGCCGGAGCCACTGCGAATAATTGACGCGCTCAGACTCACGGAACGCATCACGGAACTCCACATCAAAGTGGAAGGTGGCGGTCGAGAAATCCGTATCGCTGAATTCGATGCAGAGACCGCCGCTGAGTGGATCTCTGCCGAACTCCAAGAGCAACTCATCAAAATAGCGGATCGGTTCATCTATTCGGATAATCGGTTCACCGACTCGTAGGGGTTGGGAATGTAATACATTGTCCCGCAAGTCCACACGTTGTCCTCGGATGCCACACGCGCATCCGTTCTGGCGCTACGGATTTGCTCTATTTAAAGACCAAATCCCCCAACCCTTACACAAAAGGAAGGAGACGGGAGCGAGCAATCGCTCCCGAAACATCATGAGAATCAGAAACTTGACTGGCACAGGCATCATCTTGGCACTGAGCACCGAACGCCTATATCTCGAACCGACGCGTAAGCCTGCGATCGTGCGATGGACGCAAAAGGTGATTGGAAGCCGACACATCGAATTCGGCGCGCCCTATGAATGCTTGCAGGTCCCTATCCTCGAGGACATTGCCCATGTTGAGGGGATACCCGATCCAGAGCCGTTCACGCTCTTCCTCGTAGATCAGCACGTTTTCGATAACAGCGATCGTCCAGACGTTTTCACTTACAACGACGAGAAAGACGATGGCAATGGGAATGTGATGATTGCGTATCTGGTTGGGAAATAAGAGAGTTAGCAGCCAAAAGGGCGGGAGTTCGGTTTCCCGCCCTTTTACTTTGCCGTAGCCTGCTAAAAAACACCGAGCGGAACTACTGTCGATGGTATGAAGTCAATCGGAGTGTTAGAGTTAAACCGAGGCGCGGTTAGTCAGAAAGACCAGAATTGAAAACTATAATCATATAGAGAACAACTAATTACCAGAAATACTTCTCTGTCCCTCATCAACACTTGGTAAAATCTGTTCATCTATACACTTCTTCAACATTTCTCTCAAAATATCAATAGTTTCTTCAACTATTTCATCAGCTTGTTCGTTGTTCTGGATATGTCTTAATCTACCTTTTCTCTGTGCAATTGCGTGTACAAAAGCATTTCTTATATCATAAAACTCAGTAAGCGGTTTACCATTTATCTGAACAGATGATATAAAACTGGTAAGTGTATCAGTTATTCTGTTTGTGCCGACAGATTTTTCAATTGAAGTTTCAAATGAAATTGCTAACATAGGTACTCTATTGTAATCTAACCTCATAGGCAATGTTTGTATATCCATAAACAATTTTACACAATCCATAAAATCTTTGCTTTCTTCACTGCCAATGCTATCTATTGCTACAGTTTGTTCATAAATATGCTTTATTGCCGCCATATCATTGTCTGTTATTGAAATCTTATTAGTACGCCCCAAAACATAATCTATACTGCCTCCTGTTGAGTGGAATTCTGCCTCTGGCAGAAGATAAAGCAAATGATTTTCATCTAACGACAGAAAATGCCATGAGTACGAGATCGGTGTTTTTAGGTACAGTGAAAATGCGAAACATAAAATATCTATCCTAAGACTCCCCTTTTTTTCTGTATTAAACGATCGCTTATCATAAGTAAAAATTTTCCCAGTTTTTCTGTCAGATATGTATGGTAATCCAGGATCGTTTTCCAACATTTTTGAATACTCGTCTTCAGTGACAACTTTAGGTTTTTCTATAACTCTCTTAAACTCGTTTTCTGATACTAAAAGCGTTCTATCGGGCCAAAATGGATAACCGAGTTGTTTCAGTAATGATTCTGGTATAACACCCAGATTTTCGTTGGATGGCATTATTTCAAAATCTGCGAAATTATAATTTTTTGAAATATTAAGTCCTTCTATTACCATATATTCTTTATATTTCAGCGGATCATTATTTGAAAACGACTCTAACTTATCAATTGCGCAACTTATATCAGTAGCTATACACCATAGAATTAAACATCTGACTATGTCCTCCATTGAAACACTTATTGGAGAATACAATGGGGTTATAATCTGATAGCGCTTCTTTGACATTATGGAAGGTACAACATAGTCACCAAAACAATCTAACAAGACATCTACCAGAGATATTTCTAAATTGCGTTCAATCGCCACTCGTAATTTGTCTAAATGTTCCAGAAACAGCGCATTATGATTCTTTGTCCGCAATTTGTTATTTACAAATGTCTTAGCTTGCCAATGTTTAAGCTGACAACTAGCAAATGCTGCTGAATCATAACGAAAATATACTGTGTCTTCGTTAATTTGCGACAGCAAATCTGAAATTTGATTTATTAAGGATTTATCCATTACTTTTTCCTCTATATGACAATCTTGGTTTAGAGGGTGATCTGTGTACTGCCTACGGTTTTTTGGACCACTCCCTAAAGGAAGATTGTGCTACAATACAATCTCAATTGAAAGGAGAATCCAATGGCGAAACGAAGAAGATTCACCCCTGAGTTTAAAGCCGAACTTGTTTTTGAAGTCCTCAGCGGTGTCAGTTCCCAAGCAGAAGTCTGTCGACGACACAACCTCAACGAAAACCAACTCTCACAGTGGAAGCGACATCTGCTTGAAAATGCGTCCTCGTTGTTTGAGTCTTCTGATAAGCAGTCCAGTGATGCTGAGAAGCGTATCGCCCACCTTGAGCAGCTCGTTGGGAGAATGGCGGTCGCCTTAGACATCCAAAAAAAACTATTGACGGAGTTGGACTGACGTTATCTGAAAAGCGATGCCACATTTCGGCACTGCAAAAGGAGCATTGCGTGCGAGATATTTGTCAAATCCTCGGTGTCAACCGCAGCAGTTTCTATTATCAACCCAAAGCGGATCCGTCCGAAGCGGTGCTGCGGGCTGAAATAGAGAAACTTGCTGGTGCGTATCCGAGATACGGGTATAGACGTATCACCCAGCTCCTCGTGCGTCAGGGATACAGCGTTGGGACCCGAGGCGTCGCTCGATTGATGAAAGAGAATCATCTCTTGGTCTGCGTCGAACGTGCGTGTCGAACAACAAAGTCGCTTCAGGGAGATAAACCGTGGAGCAATCTACTCAAAGACCTTGAGATCTCTCATCAGGATCAGGTCTGGTATGTTCGTCTCAGGGAACGCTTCATCTATGTCGCTCTGCTCATGGATGTTTTCACCCGAGTGATCAAAGCGTGGCATCTGAGTCCACACTTGAACCAATCTCTGACGCTCAAACCGCTCCAAGAGGCATTCTGTCACAGCGTCCCGGAGATCCATCATTCCGATCAAGGAGTGCAATATCTTTCAAAGGCGTATCTCTCGGTGCTCAAAGCACACGCTATTGAGATTTCAATAGCTCGCAGAGGGTGTCCTTGGGAGAACGGATACGCCGAAAGACTCATCCGCACGCTCAAGGAAGAAGAAGTCCACCTCAACGATTACCAAGATATTACCGAGGCTCGACAAAGCATCGGTCATTTTCTCACACAGGTATATAACCATAAACGTCTCCATTCGGCGTTAGGGTATCTGACTCCCGCCGAATTTCAGAGACAAACCTTCTCTTAACTTTGCGAAATTGTGGTCTAAATTAAAGGTGGCACTTCAGTCCTTTATCCCCCTACCACGGTGGGAGGGTGGCAGAAATAGAGATAGATGTACTTTGCGTCAAACTCGCCAAAGCTTTTCAGAATCTATCTGTAATTTAGATTCCCAAGTTTGGGCGTTACGGAAATAAGACGGATCTTCCTCCCATGAGAATGTCAACAGCCATTTAACAATACAAGCAATATCCATACGCTTTTTGCGGTTCTGGATATACCACTTTTCCAAGCTTTGATGGAGGTCGGGGGCAAATTCCCGATTACTACGGTATGCCCGGAGTTCGCGGATGAGTTTTCTGCGGGTTTCTCGTTGCGTCCTCCTAAAACGCCAGCGAGCGGCATCACTTTGAAGATGCTGTTGACTATACCGACGTTCTAAATTATAGCGATGATTCCAAATAAACCGTAACTCCTGAACAAGCACATCTTCAAAGGTTATCTTTTCAGGTATCCATTGACCATCTTCAATACAGTTGAATTCGTATAAGAATTCGTTGTTCATTTATCACACTCCTTATAAAAAATGATAGTCTGTGAATACTTCCCCTTGCACAAGTGAGCCACCCAAGAATGCCTTATCATCACTCCCAAGTGAAATTCACAGTCAAACTCATAAAAATTCAAGGCTTCCCTTGGCAACCCGGCATTCAACCCGTATCACGGGGTTGGATAGGACTCGGCACTGAGGTGCACCGAGGTGATACTCCTATCCACCAAGTTATTAAAAGTCTACCAGAAAAACAAACGAATTACAAATTGCTTTGTTCCCTACGCCCTTGCTTCCTTCCACTGTTAGTACAGTAGGGCGCGGACAAACGATTCCATTTGTCAAGGATGATTGGATGTCCCAGCCCCAATCTTTTTATCCTCCTACCACGTAAATTCAATCATGTGAAAGTAGCCACTTGGTTATAAAGACTGCAGTTTTGAGTGGATTTCGTGCATAAAATGAAAAAACATGAAAAAATTAGGAAATCTAAGGTCTGCCTGTCCCTGATAAGGGACATTAGGGCGTATCCTGCTTCAGACAACAGCACCCCCTGCTAATAAAAAATCCGCGTAATCCGCGACAATCCGCGACAATCCGCGATTCGGAACTACGGCGGTGGATTACACCGACCACACGGTCCATACCGCTGTTTCGCCTCCGTCAACGAGATCGGAATCTTACTTCGCCGCAAAGAGATACACCCTTCGCGATGATACTTCTTTCCTGTCCGAGTGACGAAGACCTGTTCTTCCGACGTTTCACCTATTGCTGCTGAGTCAACCGATGGTACTACCTCGCTCATACTCGGTTGGAGAGCTCCGTACAGCTCTTTCCCTGAAGTGCGCGCCCGATTCCCATAATACCGGAATAACTCCATGTGTTTAAACGGGAACTGCGTGTAGGCGTGACCATACCCCTGCCGCACAATCTCCAAATTCACAAAAAGCCCATCTGGAGCACGATAAAGATACGCCAAGAGGCACACAAAACCATTCCTATTCCAATGATTTTTGCATCAAATACCCGACTTCAAGCGAAGACAAATAGATCATTTCAATATCATTCTACCCGGTTAATACGCCTCGCCTCCGATTTTACTTTTTGCACAAAAAAACGAATCGCTTCTTTCTCTGCGGCTTTACGGGAGTAGAATCTTCTACCCTTTTGGTAAACAAAAACCGATCCAAAATTACTTTTCCATTCCGTCTGGTTGATTGCATTTATCCCTTTAGAATTTTAAGTGCTGCCCTTTTCAGAAATCTGGCTGGAAACTTTACCCTATTCGCCAGTTGTGCTTCATCGTACCCTCTCCGGAGCGATTCAATTTGCAGTTTCGCTAAATCGCTAAACTCCAGTTCGGCTTTGAACGGTTCAGGTCTCAACGATGGTAGTTTATGGACTTGCTCAACGAGTCTGTTCGCTCGACCGTATCGCTCGAACCTACGCTGGAAGTCTTGAAGGTCTTCATCAAATTCATGGGAAACGATAGCACGCGGGGCATATACCAACCTACCGAGCTGCCTAAGTCGAATCCCTAAATCTAAATCCTCGCCGCCCGCTTCTCCAAAAGCCGTTGAGAACCCACCTAATTGATGGAAGACTGGCGCGTATACTAACGCGTTGGCAGTGATAATCGCCTGCGGGATTTCTTCACCGCGGGGTCCTAACGCATCTTCAAACGGCGGATTGAGGATGCTCATCTCCGTCATGTACCGATTGATCCTTCCCGATCCTTTCCCCTTCACCGTCCCGCACACCGCGACGACTGAATCGCCGCTCGCTTCCTGCGCATTTCTGAAATGTGTGATGAGATTCCTGACATGCTCACATCCGCAGTCTGTAAAATAGATCCAGTCGCACGCCGTTCCCGGATTTTCAGCCCCCCGATTCCGGGCATACGCGGGTCCCCTATTATTACGATAATTGATGACCTGTATTGGATACGCTTTTAACCAACTGGGGACGCTCGTATCGGCATTATCATTTGCAACCGTGATCGCTCCTGGACGCGGATTCAGTCTCCCTAAACTCTCCAATGTGATCTTTAGACCTTCCCAGTCCTTATAGACCGGAACGACGACGCGAATCCTTCTGGGGTCAATTTTGGGCGACCTGACGGACACCTGACTCGATCGAGGCGGTAACGGTAAAGTGTGATGCGTTGCTCCCATACGACAAACCTTTCCTGTAAAATTTTGAGGGTACTCTCATAAGATTGATGAGGGATAGCCCCCTCGTGCGCAGACACTGCCATCAATGCCTCACTGGATCGGGCCCAAAACGATTGTGTCCCTTTGTGCCTTTAATAAAGCCTAACTCCACTACTGTCCAAATTTGGCCAATAATCGGGATCAGGGTAAACAGGATCCATAATGCCGATTTGTTCCGGTCATGCCAGCGTTTTGCAGCGACTGCTAACTCTATCCACGCCAATACCACTAAGGTGATGAGATAGTGTGAAACTTTCAGAGAATCCGGATCAAAGAGTTCAGGATCAACAGCTTCGAGAATTACAACGATGATCGCTATGAGCACCTGGATCAGCCACCAGATGCCTCTCCCAACTCGACCCTTAAATGAAAAGCAAATTTGTGCGAAATTCAATCAATTCCTCCTCTCAGGTTTACTTATTTAGAAGAATAACAATCAAGACTACAATGCCACTCGTGGCAATACTCCCAACGGCTACGGATATACTGATAAACCACTTTAATCGCGTTTCTGACCTATCCATTCTATCGTTGAGATCCTCTTTAACATCATCAATCTTTTTGTTGAGATCCTCTTGGACATCCTCAATCTTTTTATTCAGACGTGACTCAAGCTGCTCAAAATCGTTACCAACGAGGGATTCTACTACACTTAAAATCTCTTGCGCCCGTTCTGATAAGTCAGAAAGCCTTGCCTCCTGCCACTTATCTGTTCCCTCACCCTCCATATTTTCTATATAATCTCTAAGTTTTTGCTTTAACTCATTAGCAATGGGATAACCATCGATTTCCCGTAGGATATCCTCGTTAGTTTTGCCTTGCGCTTTTAGGTTCTCAAGCACCCTTTTAAAGATCTCCCAAAAGCCAAATTTGGGGATCGCTGATGCGATGAGTACCAACCCTCCCAACAGTGTGATTCCACCGAGCATCCCCAGAGGTCCGCCAAGGCCCGCCAATCCAGTCGTTATTGCAGCTGCACCAGACCAACCTGAAACCGACATTGCCACAAGTAACACGATCCCTGGAACTCCCAATCCGGTAATTATTTCCACCGCCCTGTCTATCGGAATATTATACATTGACCGATCCTTCAAATCAAAATTCCCAATGAAATCTCTAATCAACCCCTTAATCTTATTAAAATTCATAATTAAATACCTCACCCTTCATTCCTACGCAGTGGGACCTACTGCTGCATCACTTGCTCTCGGTGCCATGCCAATGCTTCCTGAGCAGGACAGTGTCGTTCAACGGGAGGTGTCCATATACGTTTATCACATAACTCACTTAACATCCTCTCCGTCGGTTCATGTTCGTGTGAAATTGGTGGAACAATGACATGGTATGTTTCGTTCAAAGAAAATAATCTTGCATCAAAAGCCCAGTGGTGTGATTTACAAAGGGAAATACCGTTTCGAACATCATCATTATAGGAGACAGAAAACGGGATGATATGAGCAGCATCAGTGATACTCGCACCACTCTCCGTGCGGATGTCTAACTCACAGACGGCACACGTGTAATCATAAATTTCCATGATCGCCCGACGGAAACCCGCACTCCGCACCGGTGTCTCTGTTTGCACAGACGCTACGTCTCTCTGCATTAAAAAGGGGTGTTCAACGGCTTGTATCAATTGTTCACTGTAGCTTTCAATGTCCTCCGCGATGCATTCCAAGCCGAGGGTTCGGTGTTTCTCAATGACCTGTTCAATCTCATACCTGATATTTGAAAAATAGGTGCTAATCAGCGTCTGACAGAGTATCTCCCGATACTCGGGCATCACGAGTAAAACAAAAAGACGCTCGTCCAACTTGGCAACAGCATCGATGTTGCGAAGATACGCCCCGGTGGGGGTTAACCCAGCAGGTCTTGATTGTAGTTCGGCAGGATCCAAATGCCAGAACCCATTGGTTTTCAGATGAAAGAATGAATTGTGGAGACTTGGTTTCCAGTCCGTTGTGTTTCCTCTATTGAAAGCCGCAATCAGATCTGTAAAGAAAGGCATCTTCTCTTCGATTTCTCTGAAAGGGACACGATTTTCGGAGAGTTCGCCGCTCTCAAGCATCTCCATGATGATTAAAAAGAGAAACGGTTTATGAGGAGTTCGCCTTCTGTCCTGTAAGCCTTGCAGCCTTTGGATATAGTCTTGTAGCGTGTGGATCATCGTTTCTTCTTGAAACTCTCTTTGGATATACACAATTTTTGTGTCATGCAGTCAACTTAATCCAACTTATCAACGCGATCCCGGAACACGAAATCTAACGTTTCCAATGTTTTGCGTAAGAAGTAAAACTGCTCGTTTCGGTCACTAACATCCATCAGATCCGTTCCATACCGGCTGATTCCAACCCCGTTCTCCCTCCAATCTAATTCTTCGTTAAAATAAGCTTGTATGTCCTCTTTTTGTTTTTCTAATATGTCAATATGTTTCCGCGATAGGACGCGAAGTCCGGCAGCAATCATACCAGATCCTACCAGTGCATACAGCCAGATACCTGATTGGTTAGGCTTTCTAATCAGATAGCCAATATAAATTATTTCTTTTATAACATTCTGCTGGAAAAACTGAAGATGGCTCTTCTCCATAAACGCCTTAAAGTCTTCAGCATACTGCTCGCGCAAATCGACATTAGATTTCTCTGTGGTCGCTTCTTTATTCCTTCCAAACAAACTCACAAATTCTCCTTTCGTAACAGCAGGTTGTTTGAACCTACCTTTTTGTAAACTGGCGGTTCCTATCGCCATAATAGATTTTTCCACTTCAGTTTGTCTCACATTGTGTCAATCTGTTTCAGATTCAAACAACTCTATAATCCACCCTTTCACCTGAAAACTTGACACTTTTTACTCTTGCTGAGTGGCTCTCCAAATCATTTTTCGTCCCTTTTCATCAACGCGTTCAACGCGTCCGTCACGACGCAGGGCATCAAGAATACCACGAATCAGTGTATAGCTGTCAGGGTCTTTAAACGAAGGCTCAATGCCTAAAAGTTCACTAATTTCGCTGTTAGTCAGTTCACCAGTCCCTATATCTGCCGCCTCTATCAATACCCTGTAGGCAGCTTCTTTGACACAAAACAGCCCTGCGTCAGACAATAGTTTGTTGCTCAACGGTAAATTCTCCTTTAAAAATGTCTGGCATTAACTTCATCGACCAGATTTCACTCACGACCATGCTACATCCTTACTGCGATTCAGCACCATCGGCATCAAGATTAATTTTAAATTCTGCCCAGACCGGTATATGGTTACTGATGCGTCTAGGTTTTATGTCGGTGCCTTCAAGCAGATCATGAAAAAAGAATACATCGGAATTCCCGCTGTATTCTTCGAGATAATACGGCTGGAGCAAGATGTTGTCGTAAAGCGCAGTCTTCGAGATATTCGTTGTTTTAGGGGGTAAAATCAATGGCTCAACCTCATAGGTAGAAGATATCTGGATATCCTCAAACGCATCATCATTCGGCTGCAAGTTGAAGTCTCCCACAAGGAGAACATCGTTCTCGAAGTCATCCGTTCCCTGGACCGTATTGTATACTATTGCCAAATCCTCAAGTTCTCGTCGTCTCCTCTTATAACTCTCCTTACGTTCTTTTTCAGTCCTTTGTGGTCCAAATAAAAGATGGACAGCAATAACGGTAAAATCAAAATTTCCAGCGCGGAACGTAGCCCAACAAGGATCCCGAGTAAATTTGCCTTTTTTACCTTTTGCATCTGGATAAAGCTGCAGACCTTTGACGACTTTAAATCTCTGTTTTTTGAACAAAAAAGCATACCTTTCCTTTGTTGGAAACCCCCACCCCGCTATTGGACTAACTCTATGATCATAATCCTTCTCAAGAATTTTAAGGATTTCTTCAAAATCCGATGACTCGGATTCATCTTTTCGTCCTTCAAATATCCCCTCTTTCGACAGTTTAATATTGTCGTCCATAAATTCTGTGATGACGATAAAATCATACTTAGAGATAATCTTTGCAATAATTTTTAACTCCTCAGGAGTTCGGTCCTCTTTTTTTTCTTTCCCTCCTCATTCTCTGGGTACTTGTACCCAAACGATTCTATGTTCCAAGTCGCAATCTTTATTGTTTCCTCTGCCGGAACGGTAGAAACGTCCTGTCCGTCCGCCCGAATTTCAAGATCCGACAAGGTAAGTGGAAGCACGAGCACGAATAAACAAAATACCGCTTTGAAATTCAACTTTTCCATCATGATATTGCTCCTTATCCTTGTTAGAATTGGAATACAGCAAGCAGATTTCACTAAAGCCCTCTCCCCTCGCCAGAACTGCAGCGTATGGACATCACAAACGCCCAATTTAATGATTTGCGCGTGACAACCTTGTTATAAAGGTAGGTTTGGTTCAGGGATTTGGCAGTTTTCTGAAAATTCGCGTAATCCGTAAAATCCGCGAGAATCCGCGATTCAGAATTTCCCTGTTATGAAGTCAACTGCGCCCACGGATAAAGGTGCGTCCAATCTTTGCTGAAAATAACCCGAACCGGTTGATACTTCTCCGCAGACAACCGCAAGAAAACGGCATATACCAACGCCCGATGATTCCCGTCTTCAAGGTAAAACCTGATTTTCGGAGAATGCGCAGGTTTCTCATAAGCCGCCAGCGGTCGAATCAACAATTCTCCCATCAAGCGCGGATCAAACCGCGCACTGATAATGAAGCACCCCTCGAACCACGGCTCGTCCTCGGAGAGCTGCTTAAAGACTTGGATGGGACTCTCATACGGATATACCTTCAGAATCCTGTCTACGACTTCCTTCAGCGTGCGCGACTTGCCTTCAGGCGTTAAGATGTCTACCAGTTTCTGATTGTTTGCCCACACGTTGTCATTCGCTTCCATGAAAACGAGGTCGTCAAAGTCTGTCTCACGCAGCGTGAAGGTTTTGTATTCTGCACGCTCTATCTGCTGTCGGGTTGCTTCGTATTCAGATGGAGATGCCGATAACCGATTGGCATCCGCTAACAGAAGTTCTTTCACGTTTGCAATCTCCAAGGCTTCCGACCCTTGCCAGCCGCGATATCGGCATGCGCCTGACGCACCTGCTCAACCATGTCTGGAACGTCTTCCGGGTCAAGCCCCACAATCTTACCAAAGTTCTGCGGCATGTTGGGACCGTGCTCCTTTACCCACGCCTCAAATTCCTCAGCCGAACGGTTCTCAAACATCAGGTTGAACACGCGCTCCTTATACTCAGGGGTTGACTGAATTTCCTCGAACTGCTTTTCGGTCAGATTGCATCTTTCGAGCAATCTTCTCTTTTTGGCACGATACCACCATGAAAACTCAGCAATAGCCTTGATGTGATGCACAGCGAATGTTGTGCCGGCTTCAACTTTATCGGACATTCTAATCTCCTCACCAAATTTTGATGCACATCGTTATCCCTTCACGATGCAAAATAGCAATCCACTCTGTGCTTTCGGGACACCTCACAAGCAGAAAGCGATACCCAAACATACAATAAAACTCATGTTCAACAAGGTTTCCCTTGGCAACCCGGCATACAATCTGTTTCACGAGATTGGATAGGACTCGACACAAGGGTGTGCCGAGGTGAAACTCCTATCCGCCAAGTTATATAGAGTATATCACGAGAAACAAACGAATTACAAATTATCTCGTTCTCTATACCTTTGCTTCCTTGTAATGCCGCCCAAAACTGTCGAAAATTCAGTGCCAACAGAGGACCTTGATTTAAAGACTGCAGTTTTGAGAGGATTTCGTGCAAAATGTGAAAAAAACAGGAAATTTAAGGGGAAATTGGGAAATTTAAGGAGAAACTCGTGAAAATAAAGGTTGGTTCGGTTCAGGGATTTGGCAGTTTTCTGAAAATCCGCGAACCACCCTACTCCCGAATAACAGGAACCTCGTCGTCATCCCCATGGCCATACACGACCTCTGACTCCGGTTTCCGCTCATACTCCCAGACCTCACTGACAAATTCCCATGCCGGCGGAACAAGCCATCCATGCCGCCGTTCTACCGCCACCGCGGGGTCATCGGAAGGCACTGGGAGATCGGGATCCTCAAAGACGAACTCAATCTTCTTGAGACACCACTGCTCTAACTCGGCATCCCATTCTTCATAGATCCGTTTGAGGACCTCCCGGAATAAATCGTTTTCGTCGCGATACAGCGACCGGATTTCACTTACTACCATTTTCTTGAGGCAACACAAATAGATAATACGCAACAGAACTCGCAACACTTGCTACCGCACACCCGATAACCGAGGCTTGAATCCGTAACCGTCTGGCGTTCTGCTGGTAGACTTGGGTATACGCATCAACATACGCCGGCGATTTTCCAAGTAACGCACCGACTGGCAATTCTGGCAGTGCTAAGTAGGCATAGATAGGTGCGAAAAAACTACATACGATTCCCGCAGAGCCCCAAGCCAAGGGCGAGACGTTTTGTTCTGCGTCTCTCCGGGCATCTGCGGCGGCTTGTTCGACTTCCGAAGTTTGTTGCGCAACGCCCATTTGCGGCATAACCAGCACAAACACACTCAGAAATATAATATAGAAAACTGTGTGGGTTTTCATTTTTTTTATCTCTCCATTTATTTTTGATGTTATTGGGTCTTGAGTTTGCCCCAGGTTGTCGTGAGTCTGTCCTGTGGGCTTACGGACATTATTTCGAGGAAGTCGGCGAGACCGTCGTTGTAGAGACCTTTGACATCGTAAGGGCTGAACCCAGTTTGAAAGTATCCGAGGTCGTCAATGAGCACTTTACCATTCAAATCATCTTCGCTGAGATCGCTCACATATAAAACAGCGCGCTCCCCCTCAATTTTGGGGTCCGGTTCACCGAATACTTCTGCCACGGGTTCACCATCGAGGTAAAGCGTGTAGATGGTAATCACTTTCGAGAAGACAATATGGTGCCATTCCCCATCAAAGATGTTTTGGTCCTCGGTCTCGACACCCGTGAAGAGGTCGTCTATAGCATGTCGATAGACAGCCCTGAAATTGCCAGATGACATAATAATAACGCTGATTCCGCTCATTGTTTCGTTGTCTGCATCGCGTCCAGACAGGGCAAAATAGAGTTCGTTTGCAGGTTCGGTGAACTTTATCCAAACTGTAAAGGAGAATTCTGAGTGTGTTAGGGCTGGAACGTCTGAAACAATAGCAGCCAACCAGCCTTGCTTTTCTAATTCGAGACAGTTGCCATATTTCCCGTTTTCTACTATTGTTGCTTCGTCAAAAAGAACACCGTGAGATGCCCAAAAACCTTCGTCTATGGTGAATGTAAAGCCATCCCCTTCTTCAGCAGATTCAAAGTGATAGAGCACGATTTTAGTAGGGTGCGGTATACCAGGTATACCCGCGAAATCCAATCCAGCGTTTGATATACTGGCAAGGATAAGGATTAGGAATAGGACTATGGGTAGAACTCTAAACATCGTATTTTCTCCATGAGCGTGTTTGGTTAGATTTGTGGTGACCAAGTCCCACTCGCTTAAAGTTCGCATTTTCTCGGAAATGCCAAGGACGCTTCCGCCCTAACCGGCGACCTCTCCCATCACTTCTTCGGGCAGGGGACTCCATGCTTTAGCGTGGAGGGGAATGCCCTGGTGTTGTTATTGAAAATGCGTGGTCTGAATCTGGCTCCATGCTTTAGCGTGGAGGGGAATGCCCGCCTCTTTTTCTTGACATAAATAGTCAAAAATGTTATACTATTTTCATAGCGTTGGACCGACATGTAAAGCATTACCGCTTGGTAATGTGTCGGTCCCACCCACTTTACAGGGGTTAAAGACGCTATACGCTATAATCAAATGAGAACCTATAAATATCAGATACGCGAACATCCGCAGAATATGCGTTTGGGTAATCTGCTCGACGAACTTTGCGATGTCCATAACCACTTTCTGAAGTTGGAGAAGCGGTATTACCGCATCTATGGCAAATATGCCGGTAGGTATCGTCTGCAACCGCACTTGACGAAGCTGCTCCAACGCACCCATAAACATTGGGCATGGATACCGCGTGACACGCTTGACGCTGTGATTATCCGCTTGCACCTTGCGTGGGAAAAGTTTTTTGATTTTCTCAAAAAGGGAAAGCGCGGCAGACGTGTCGGTCCCCCGAAGTTCAAAAAGCGTGAGAAATACCGCTCTGCGAAGTTTTCTTATGCCTACCAACTTGAGCAAGGGCGTGTTCGTATCTCTTTTAGAGTATGGAACCCAAAATCCCAAAAGTTCAATAAGTATCAGAAAATCTATTTCTCTTTCCATCCGCATCGCCCGTGGAAAGGCGATGTCCGCTATATTCAAATCGGTCGGGATGCCGTTGGCACATTGTGGCTCTATGTCGTGACAGATAACACCGTCAGAAAAATGCTGTCCGCTACAGGTGAAAGCGTAGGGATAGACTTTGGTATCGACACCTATCTGACACTCAGCACCGGTGAAAAGATTCACCATCCGCAACCCTTGAAACAATCCTTGAAAGAACTTCGCAGACTCAACAAAGCGATCAGTCGAAAGGTGAAAGGTTCTAACAATTGGTGGCGTGCTGTCCGTGATCTCGCACGGCTTCACCGCAAGATCGGCAACCAACGCAGAGATTGGCACTACAAACGCGCCACTGACCTCTGCCGTCGGTTTGATCACATTGTCACCGAGACGCTGAACCTTGACGGAATGAAACGGCTTTGGGGACGCAAAGTCTCCGATCTTGCTTTTTACCAGTTCGTTGAGATATTGAAGTTCAAGTGCTTTAAACATAATCGTGAGTTCTCTCAAGTCGGGCAATGGACTCCTACTACAAAACCTTGCTCAGATTGTGGGCATCACAACGAAAATCTTTCGCTTTCGGATAGGCAGTGGACATGCCCTGAATGTGGCTCACACCACGATCGGGATGTCAATGCTGCTATCAACATTCTTCGGGGCTGCTTAGATCCCCTTGTGGAGTAGATGTAAGACCTTCCTCGGAAGGCGAACTACGATGAAGCACAAGCCCCACGCTTTAGCGTGTGGGTGCTATTGACAATCCTCGCCTTCTCATCTTCATACGCTGCAACAACCGGTGCCAGCAACTCCTGACAGTACTCCTCTTCAAGGATGGCGTTGATCTCCGCCGTCACCATGCCCCCTTTCTGATATGCCGCCATCGCAGACGGCTGTGCCTCAAGCCGTTGACGGACGATATGAGATTGGACACGCGTCGCGGCGGCTTCAACGAGTTCCGGATCGGTATGGATGGCTTGACGGATGATGGTATTTCGCTTGGTTTTGTACTCTGCCGTCAAGTCCTCAAGCTCCTTTTCCTGAACTTTCTCGGCTCGCAGCTGACGCTCTTTCTGCACCTGTTCGTCCTCATAGTTCTCGCGGATCGCCTTAATGATATACCCCGCACGATTCCGCACACCCACCGCATCAATCGACATCTCAATCTTCTCAGCGACATACCCCATGAAATCCGGATACGTATCGAGCAGCGGCAACTTTTCAGGGTTCACAAAATCCCACTCCTGGGCAGCGATCTTCAAGGCAATGTTCCGCTCAATCCGCGCTTGGACAAGCTCAATCGCAATAGGCGGGAGGTTCTCTATATCTGGGAACAACGACTCCTGGACCGGTACCTGCTTGACCCGTGTGATACGGAACTTCAATTCACCGACCCGCCGACCGATGCGTTTTTGCTCAACCTCTACATGATAGTCCGTCTCTTTATTGATCTCCTTGACAGCCGGTTTGATAACCGCACGGTTGAATATACTATACGCCGGATACTCACCGCTTTCGATCCCAAGCAGCTCCCTAAACGTATCCAACGCAATGAAGGGCGTTTCTCCCTGGTCTCGTTCGGTATCAAAGTAATCGAAACACAGTTCCCACAAAACTAAGGCATACTGGCTCTTGAACCGGTTTTGGAGACGGAGGTTCAACTTGGCGTAGACGCGCGGGTTATACAACTTCAGACGCAGATGCGGCGCAAAAGCATACGTACAGATGCCATCCTCGATTTCAACGGAAGCCAATAGACCTGCTACACCCCAGACCTGCTTGTTGTCTTTGTTCAGTAGATTCCATTCAACATCGCAAGAACGCAGCTTCCTTAACATCTCTTTCAAATAGTCCTCGTTCTTGCTATCGAAACCGAGTTTCGCCGCTAATTCCACCATGCTGACACGATGAATCTCCTGATTCGGGAGCTCATTGTAGGCATTGGCGAGGAGCACGTTCCACGCACGCCGCTGCAGCAACGAAATTTTACTCTGAATCTGTATCGCCGGACTCGCTTTGACGAATTCGTTGATTTTCGCTAAGTTCATGAGATATTCCTTGTAATAGAGTTTGCAGTTAATCAGAAAGTTTGTAAGTGTGCTAAAGTTCGGAAGTCTGTAAAGTTGAAAGAGTCGGGAGAAGTTTGAAAATGTGCTAAAGTTGAGAAGTTCAGAAGTTGTAAGAGATGCTTTGACCTTCCCAACCGCTCTTGCAACTTTAGAACACTTTAGGCACTTTAGGAGACTTTGAAACTTTCTTTCTCTCTTGCAACTTTGAAACTTTAGAACACTTTACTGACTTATTTATTGAAGACTGACAACTATTTTACAATTAATTATGAAAATTTATCAATATAATTTTTCATAGTTAACCCCATAAACGTTCATATTAAAGTCGAAACTTCTATAATATCTTCCGAGCACAAGCAGGTATCTATGGACATCCTATCCGTTCTCACACGCCTCCCCATAAACGTTCATAGTTAGCCGTTTGTAGACTTTTCACCCTTCGTCAATTAACGAATCATCGTCCATCAGAGTCCATTTCCCCATAAACGTTCATGTTAACAGGCATCGCCGCTGGCGAGGTTTCCTCACCTCGACTTCCCATCCCAAACCCCAACAATCCGCGATTCCCCATAGACGTTCATGTTTTCCCCATAGACGTTCACCTTTAACCCCATAAACGTTCACTTTACTCCCCATAAACGTTCACCTTTAACCCCATAAACGTTCATATTAAAGTCTGGGAAGTCAGGTGTGGCATGGGCTTGGCGCACCCTTAAACATTTTAAAAGAATATATATTAAAATTGTTAAACAACATACATCCAAACGGAAATCTTCTCACATAGAAGCCTCCGGTTTTCTGTTGTTTAACGATAAAAAATTGATTTAAGGCAGGAATTGGGAGTCAACACACCCAAAAAATGGGCAGGAATTGCGAAAAAGTAAGAAAAGACTTGCGCAAATACTTATTATACTATACTATTAATTTGTTTTTATCTTATTATTGTTATACTATATTATTATACCACTATCACATAATCACCCTAAAGTTTGGAGGTTTTGATTAAAACACAACTGCACTGCGCCATCCAAAAAAAAACGTGTATGAACGCAAAAAAACGCATAGAAAGATTTTACTTGCAATGAATTTCGGTTTTTTGCTAAAATACTCTTTGGTTCAATTTTAAATAGCAGTGTGAGCCGGCAAGAGGGCAATCTTCCGGCCCATCGACACTGCCAACTCTAGGATTGTCAGTGTGGGTTTAGTATAACATAAACCCTATAGTAATTGGACTTGATTTTCTCTCTAAAATCAGGTACAATTACTGATGAGAGTTAGAAGGCGGAGAACCGGGGTAGCCCCACTACCCCCCGTCTTCTTCCACTGACAATTGGGTGGACTCTCTCAGTCGTCTCAGCACGGCTGTAAACTCTCAATCCACGTTTTTTTATTTATTGGCAGTGCTCATGTTGGTTACTGGAGATCGTGCTATGCACGCCCTTTGTATCTGTATGGCACTGTGTCTCCATATCACTTTTGATATGAATATCACATATATCAGCATTTTCTGGTTCGCTCTGCAATGCCTTTTTTTCTGCGGAAAGGGGACACCATGAGCGTCCAACAAATCTATATTCCTCTTGAGGGTCGATACCCAATCCCGCATGAGTTTGAGGCGGATACCCTGCCCGTGCCTCGCGGTCAATATAGTGTTCTTTGGACACTCCGAGATGGAGACCTTACGGCAGCCGAGGCGATGGTCTATCTCTGTTTGAATCATGGGAGTTCATGGAGTTCCGGGACAACCTGGAGCATGTCGGGTCCCCACCTATCGAAAATACTCGGGGTAGGGATGTCGCGACGGTACGTCAGAAAAACATTAGCGAATCTCTCTGACAAGGGATGGATCAAGACGGTAGACAAAACTAATCCTGAGGGAAAAGTTTACCGGATTCGACACCATCTCTGTAAATATCAGGATGTCCCTGTCAATAAAAACGGCAAGCCACTGACGTTCGCAGTGCCACGCGGGCCCGGAGGTCCCTTGGAACGATGTTTCGAGGGCGACATCTCATGGAAAGCCGCACTCGTCTGGATCGTGTTGAAACTGCGATCAAACTGGAAGGCACACGAGGATACCGCAGGACAGACAGAAATGGCAACACTCCTCGAACTGTCGAAAAGATGTCGAATCACACTCAGAACTTTTAACACGGTCATCATCGAACTCATGAAAGCCGGCATGCTGGAACGGATGAGCTCCAAATCGAAACTCGCGATCTTTCAGTTGTATCCCAAGCCCTTCCCAGGACAGACGCAAACTGAACCGATCCGAGAAGAATGGGTCAACGGGAAACTCCAGAAGACCGATGACGAGCACTGGTATAGCAACAATCTCCAGTATCGATGCCCGCTCGAAGATTACATGAAGATCGAAAGGCGGCAACGCGACGGAACGTGGAAGCGGGTGAGTGATTATCATAGGGCCCAGGTGATGCCGAAGTCAATCTGCAGCGATTTTGAACGCTTTGTTGTGTTACATTGCCAAATTCAGCGGTCGTTGCAAAGGAAGGACTGATGGTGCGAAATCTTCTCTTTCTTGTGTTGAAAATTAAAAATTTATGGGCCCCTCCGCCAAAACACCTTTATTCTGCACGGGGGGTAGGGGGGCCGAATTACATAATTCTTCTCTTATATAAGAGTACTTATATAGCGCGAAACGCGCTTTCAACGAACATAGTAAAATCAAGGGTTCACATACTTATTAAGAATAAGGGGATGGCACTATGGGAATTTTGCATGGCACTATGGGAATTTTGCATGGCACTATGGGAATTTTACTTTTGCTTCAAAAATCGAGTTATCCACAGGTTATCCACAATTGCGAAATTGACCAGAAATTATCACAATTCAGACAGGTATCCACAGTCTTGAAAAGGGAATAAAAGGAGGGGCTCCCTTGAGAATCAATACACCGCAACCCAAGTCCAAAGGCATCTTTATCGTTACGAATAGAGTCAACGGCAAGCAGTACGTCGGTATGGATAACAACATGCCTTTGCAGTTTCATCAACACGTCAAAGGGACCGCAAAGTGCCCAGTGCTACACGAAGCCTTATCCGATACCGGACTCGAAAACTGGTCAGTCCAATTCGTGCCGTATCCAAGGCTTTCGCTCAAAGACCTGCAAGCCATAAAACGATGGTACATCGGGGAGCTAAAGACGGAACACCCGAACGGCTATAACACGCCTCTGGGGTCAAACGGGAACCCAGAACAGTCGGAGAACCTCTTGAAGTTCTTGAATAACGCTGACCTGAAAGCACAAGTCCGAGAACGACGGAGGAAATCGGGGGCATTGCTGGAAACCATCGCGACGGAATTCGGACTCTCGAGTGCCACGGTAGGCAGGTGGTGTCGGGACATCCAGGATGTCAAAGCCGTGAGAGACTATCCCGTGAAAACACAGGTCCGGGAACGGCGGAAAGCTGGCGCAACCCTACAAGTCATCGCGGCGGAATTCGATATCTCAATCAGTAAGGCATCTCGGTGGTGTGAGGACATCAAGGTCCTCTCGGCTACAGAAACGGAAATCATCGGTTTGTTGGCGGATGGGCAGCTATGGACACCCTCTGACATCCAGCAGCATTCCAAAGTTACGAGGCAAGCCGTTATGTTCGCACTCAAGAATCTTTTGGAAAATGGGCTAATTACGAAGATCAAAAAAGGATGTTATCAGAAAGCTGGTGAAGGAGCATAATGCGGGGGACGACCTCACGCTTGACGACATCGCAGCTGTGTGCTCCCTTTCAACGGTGGATGTCTACAATATTTTAATAGAAAACGGGAGTCTTTGATATGCACACTGAATCTCTCACAACGCACAACACCAGTCCGCAGCTCCAAGTGCTACCCAACGCCGATTGGTTTACCGAGGGCGGGGTCACCCCGGACGGGGAATGGTGGATCGCACCGACACTTCTCTTTATTCAAGAGGTATGGCACGGTTGTGTCGGCAACGACCTGAAAAGACGCGGGTTCCGATTAGGGCAGGACGGGAAACGTTTCGGTGCCTCGCAACACACTATCATCTATCTGCCGGAAGCCGGAGACTTGTAGTTGCCTTCCCCCCTGATAAGAAGGAAACATCATGAACATAGCAGCGCAACTCACATGCGAAATCTGCGGTGATACGTGGTTCCGTGACATGACTGAACAACAACTCGCTGATTTCATGGCGGAAAACAGAGAAGCTAACTTCCGCAGGATTACAGAGCCTAACAATGGAACGTTAGTCGATATAGACGGCATCATCTGTGACGGCTGTGAAGACTTCTACGCCGATGAATGTGAACTCGCAGAAAATGAAGAAATCGAAGCGCAATACCTGGATGAACGCAAGGAGGATGCCTGTGCCGCGGCAGGCACCGGTGAATTCGCTCTTTGGCATTTTGATCCTGAACTCGGAGACAACGAATAATGCAAATCAGAGAAACAGACTTTGATGAACGCTTAGATCTACTGGAAAACATAGAGGACGGCAAGGGTGAGGTGTTCCTCTGCGATAAGAAGACCAATCGGAACGCCTTTCACAACAAAACCGTCGCGAAACTCATGAAAAATACAGAAGCCACACACGCCATGCTTATTTTTGAAGAGAGCGTCCCGCATCACCGAGCCGAACGCACGGCTAAAAAAATAGGGCGCACCATTGAAGGGCTCCACCGCGCCATTCAGATGGATGTCTTTTTTGACGTGCCGCGTGACCTGTTCGCCATGATTCGGAAGGAATGTACTTCATAACGTAGCACAAACTTTCCAGTTTGTGCCTACCCCCTTGATAAGGGGGGATACAGGGGGGTTAAAGGAGAACCCAATTGAAAGTAGCACAAATACTCGGTATCCTCATTGGTGAGAGCGTAACGTGTAAATTGATCCACAGAATTGTTGTAAGAATGAACGACCCCGAATAACAGAAAAAGGAGCGGACGGACCGCTCCTTTACAAAACCGGAGAAACCATGTTCGGCTTTGTGTTTTCTATTCTAACACGAAGCCGAGCCGAAAGTCAAGAGGAGACTTTTACAATGGCAGCCAACCGATACGGCCAGATATGGCACGGCGACCACCATCACATTAATATCCGTTTCCCCTCAAATGAGGCGAGACTGAAATTCCAAAGCGAGTTTGAGGCATACCACGCTTCACACGACCACGACGGCGACATCCCAATCTTCAAGTGCGTCACCACGAAAGACCTCAAACTCAGCACCGGCGATCGGAGTCCACAGGACCTCGTCAAAGCGGAATCCGACAAGGACTACCGCATCACCATAGACGGTTATAGTTGGAACGAGATCCACGATTATCATAACCCATCGGGTTATAGAGATTATTCTTGGTATCGTGTCCCAACGTGCTGCGTGCCGCCGACTATCGTCATAGATCGGGAATTTGTCGATTCTGGTACACTCCAGCGGCACCCGCTTTCTGCGATTTTCGGAGATATGCCGGCAGACGACTTCCAGTCCCTGATACATAGCGTCCAGCGCGACGGTTTTATAGAACCTGTCATCCGCATCTATGAAGGGAAAATCCTTGACGGCTGGCACCGATACCGCGCGGCGAAGGAATTGAACCTCATCCGCAAGTTGAAGTTCCAGGAATGGGATGAGAGAAAACACGAGGATGGCGACCCGAAAGCCTTCGTTCTCGCTCGGAATATCGAACGCCGGCATCTCAACCCTTCCCAACGCGCCCAAATTGCTGTCGCTTTCAATGAGCGATTTGGACATGGCACAAATCGTTTTACTGTAGAGTCACCAAATGGTGACTCTAAAACACGAACCGAACTCGCGAAACAGGCAGGCGTTGGCACAAGCACGATTGACCGTGCTGTACAGGTTGAAAAAGCAGGGCAAAGCGCGGAGGTTATTTCCGGTGAGAAAACTGCGGGGGAAGTACTTGGAGAGCAGCAAGCGAAATCGGACAACGAATGGGAAGCATCTATCGCTGTCGTGAAGCCTCGTTTTCTACAAGCCGTCGAAAAATGGCGGTCTTCGCACGTCGAACGCCTTCAGAAATTTGAGAGGCTCCCTGTCGGTCGAACGCCGCTTCTCGAATCCGAATACATCAAGACATATTTTGAACTCGCGGACCCCCGAATCCCACAGAACACGAAACCGACCGCAGCGCATTATGAGGGTGCGATTGAATGTATGCGGGATCGTCCCGTCGCTTTCGCTGAACAACTCGAAGGACGGCACTACCGGAGAATCATCAAGGACTGGGATGAATCTGTGCTACCGCAACTCATCAAACGGTTTCAGGGGCCGCTTCTCGGGTATTCGACAAGTCAGCTGAAGGCAGAAGCGTTTGAGGTCCGTATCAAGCGAGCGATTCGGAGGCAATACGAGTTTCAAGGCAGGATCCCCTCGCAACCCTTTGAAGTCCTATTTGAGATTACCGAGGATGCCCATGCGGTCCTTATTCAGTTGAACCCGAAAGAGTGGGTTCGGGATGGACGCGAAATTTCATGGGCGGTGTCAGTCTTACCAGAACCTATAGATACCCCGGCAGAAGCAGAGGAAATTGCTGGTGAGAAAACTGCGGGCGAAGCTGTTTCTGAAGAAACCGTCAAAGGGTTGTGGGGACTCGTCACGGCAGAGATGAAGGCGTGGAAGGCACGGGACAAGGAGAAATGTAGGTTTTCGTCTGATCACATCGGTAAAGCCTCAAAATCTATGCTGATTACGGCACTCCGAAAATATGAGGAGAGTGATGAGGAAGGGGCAGCAACGGCAAAAGAACTCAGGGACCTGTTGAGATTGATGAAGACAGATTCCTTTGCTTTCATCCTGACTGTCCGCACAATTCTTAAGGATAGTAGCGACGAGGTACCCTTGGGGAAACACCCAAGTAGGGGCGAGGTCCTCTCGCCCGTACAGGAAGCTCGGAAAGTGACGACTTCTGCGGAAAGTGGAGAGGTAACAGATAAGGAGAAGGCGAAAAAAGCTGCGTCGGCGGAACAGGCACCTGCTGAGGAGGTTTCCCCGATGGACCCCGTTTGGGATGCGTTCAACAAACGCTATCCGAAATGGAAAGCCTGGTATGCTGAATCCGGCTACGAGGAAAACGAGTTTATCCAAGCGTCTACCGAGTCAGAACTGTTAGATGCTCTGCGCGTCTACCGAGAAAGCGATCGGGAAGGGATGCCAACCGCGGATGAAGTCAAAGATATGACCAACCTCATGAAACAGCAGTCATATCCGTTGGCAGTATATCTGCGGAATCTATTGAGAGAAAGGGGCGTCTCCGATACCCTCGCGCCGTCTGCTGATGAGGACGAGGCAGAACAGGATCCTTTCCATGATGTGGACCTCGAGGCTGTGAAAGCCGATCTTGAAACACTCCTCAAAAAGGTCATGCCCGTGGAGAAACACCCGCTCTGGCACCAAATCTGTGAGAATATTAACGATGCCTACTTGGACTATGAAAATCTCCCGAATGATCGTGAGATTTTCGCAATCCTGTTAGACTGCGCACTCACAGCGATTGACGAACTCACTTAAGGAAGAAGGTAGGCAGACATATCCAGCGTCACCGCCCCCTTCCCAGTAACGGGTGGGGACCCCGGTGGCGTGTCTGCCTACCCACTGAATAGGGATTATTAGAATGAGCGAAAAACCTACAGAACGCAGGACATCGGCCCTTGAAACGCTGAAACAGGAGCTACTTGACGACCACTGGCGACATTGCTACAGTTGGAAAGGGCTATCCCCTGTTAAAATCGCAAAACAGCAGGGATGTTCCCCAGACGACGTGCGTTCCCTGATGTTTGAGATCCAGAAGGAAAACCCACCCAAACCGAAGGCAAACCACAGAAAGAGCACCTGTAAGTATTGCGGTGCTGAAATCGTTTGGATCGGGAAGCATCCCTGCGATCCGCCAGTGCTCAAAGGCGTTACCGCGGATGAGAAAGTTCACGCCTTCCGGCAGAGTCATTTTGCGACCTGCCCGCGGGCAAATCAAGCGAGGAAATCGTCATGATAGGTCTTTTTGATTTTATGTTGATACTCGGAACCGTTTTTATTGGATTTCTGCCCTCACGGAGCGATAGACCCCGATGGAAACTCTAAAATACGTGCAACCCCGCACCCGTGCAGATGTGAAATTGTGCAAGTGTGCACACCTGCAAGCGATCTTCTGTAGGAGGGAACTCCGATTCCCGACTTAACCGAGATTATAGCCTGCAACAACGGCGCAGGCGAATATACGGAATGGAACCGGAAGGCCCTAACCTTCCTGACCGAACCGCAAGGAAAATTAAAAATACCGCAAGGAAAGTTAAAAATATGTTTAGAAAACGGAAACCTGAACACCAGAACAGCGATTTTATGCCCGATTGTAACCATAAGGCACTCTACACTGAACTCGTCGAGCGTGAGGTAGAAGACTGCAAAGTCATGACCTTCCAGTGCCAAATGTGTGATACCTTCGGGCGACGACCTGTAGCCTTTATTTTTAGTGAGGACGGTGTCCCTACCCCAGATTTCGACACACTCAAAAGGGATACCGAGACCGAACTCTACTATAAACTCAACTATCTCTCGCAGATATTCCCGAACCGTAAAGTGCGCATACTCATTGCGAAAACCAAGCATGAACTCAAGACGCGCTATAATGCCCTGAAATACGATAACCCGAAGGAAGGCACTCGCAAACATTGGAAACGCTGCGAAGATATTAGACGGAAACTCTCGGAGCAATAGATGTCTGCACGTGTGCACACCTGCAGACCCTGATAACTTTTTACCAAGCGCGTAGCTCGTAATGAAATTATGCCTTAAATGGCATAATTTGTCTTTGCTTTACATTTGGAGAGCGGATATACGAAGATGCATATGAAATCACCAACCCTCCTAAACGAACCGCAAGGAAAATTAAGAAAACGAAAACGCTATAAAAACGGATGGACACCCGCGGAGAACGCCTTAATCCGAAAGTTGGTGAAAAAGGGGTTCACCACCGAGAAGATGGCACCCTATTTCCCAAATCGGACGCTCTGGGCACTCAAACATCAACGGTTCTCCCTCAAGATCAAGAGGGAGCCGCCATGGTTCTCGCCGCAGAACAAGCAATGCGTTGCGGAACTCGTGAAGTTCAAAATGGCGGGCTATTCCCATAAACAGATCGCAGCACGCTACGCGGTATCGATCCAGAAAATCTCGTGGGTTTTGTGTAAGGCGGGCTTCCCCCAGTTCCGAAGGGTCGTCAAGATGCCGGCGAAGAAGAAGAAACGCTGGTCAGACGTGGAAATCGAATTGCTACGCAAAGACCTCAAGCGTGGGATACGGGGTGGACAGCTTCACGAGCGGCACTCACAGCGGACCCCGAGAGCGGTAGATAAGAAGGTATATCAAATCACGCGATTCTGGCCAACACCCCAAGAAACGGCAAGACGCGAAACGTTGGCGCGACACAACGCAGCGAAAGCACTCAAGGTTGATTGGGACACACCGTCCCACTGGCAATAGGAGACTCTAATGAATCACAGTCAATCTATGTATACCTACGAAGAAATCGAATTCCAAATCCCCGTTCGTGAAAGATTTTACCATTACAAACAAAAGGTGTCGCCGGCGTATCTCGTCATCGACATCGGTATCGACTGGGCATCCATCGTCGTCCATCGCAAACCCGGAAAACCTGACGATCGCTGGTTCGTCTCCGAGTTCACCACCGGTGGTGCCATCGACATCCCCGAGACCACATCCCGCGATGAAGCCGTTGCGTCCGCCATTGCGAAAATCAAAGCACTCGGTCGCGACACCTACAGAAAACGTATAGGAGGCAAACCTGAATGAAGACACGTTCTTTGGAATTATTTTTGAAAAAGCAAAAAAAGGATAATAGCACGCTCGGTTTTATATGCTATGGAGGCGTGCGAAAGGAGCCCGCCCGGAAAGTCAACGTGAGGCGATACTTCTTCTTTTTCGGTCAGAACAGCGTCCCCAAAATAGATATGATGTTCATCTATCGCGTACAAGATATCGAGGCACTCAAACCTCACATCAAGGTCCGAAAGGCGATAAAGGAACAGGCACTGACAGCGATCAAAGCGCGCAAGGATCGTCCAGAGGTATTTACAAAAGCTATTGGGGACCAGATAGTAGAACACAAGCCTGCGGATGTGACACTCATATTCAGAACAGGGCACGTCCTCCGCGGAAAGGTTTTGGGACAGACCCGGTACGAACTCTTGTTAGAAGTTGCCAACTGCCAGATTTTTGTGTTTAAACACGGTTTGCTTGAAATCCAGATGCATGGCAAGTGTCAGGGCTCCCAGAAGAAACTGTCTGAGAGACTCACTGATATTTTCGCAGGGGGCCCCAAATCCCGCGCAGAGGTAGAGACGATCACCGGTCTGGATGAGGACGCTATCAAAAAGTGTGTCGGTTGGATGCGATTGCAGAATATTATCACAAAGGACGCTTCGGACAAAGATCCAGATGGGAACTCACGGTGGTGTCTTTTAAAAGAGGGCGACGATCAATCGTAGCACAAACTTTCCAGTTTGTGCATAGCATCGCCAATTAACGAAAGGATGTCAAAATGGAAGGAAACCCTGTATATGACGAGCGAACACTACACGAGATAGCAAGAATGCCGTTTATCCGCACGCCGTCCATTTCATTGGAGATTGGAAAAATGGAACGGGTTGTGGACATAGCCCGAAAAAACGACATACAGTGGCGAAAATGCCTTCAGATTCTATACATACTTGACCGGGACCCGAACTTCAAATTGACGTGGTTAGATGCTCTCGATGGGAACACGCACGTGTGTGTGGATTTAAACATCTAAGGAGGGTTTTATGCATAACGTATCGTTTGAAGAATCAAGAAAGCACGTGCCGGCGGATGCCCTCGGTGCTATCCATGTCTATCGACCGCACACCGACTTCAGTGAATTTATTATGGATGTCGTCGAGAATATCCGAGAGATGGACTTGCAAAGAATCGTGATCCTCGTCCAAAAAGGGGTTTCAAAGTCCGTTATCGATGACGCAACGCAACGGATTGCCGAGCTCCTTGAAGGCGAAAAACTCGATGAAAATAAGAAGATCGCTTTGGAATGTTTCCACGGCTTAACACGAGTAGAACTCCGTAGACTCAAGCGTCAATGGGAACGCTCACGAACAAAAAGGAGAAAACGTAAGTGAAAGTTGAAACCGTATTGATAGACTTGGAGCCTGCTGAGGCACCCAAAAAGCGCGTCCGGTCCCCATCAAAGCCTAAGAAACCCGCGCGTATCTTAACAAAGTCTGAAGAATATCTCATCGACTATTGGATAGAAATGGGAATGGTTCGCAGAGACGGTCGCTTTCCTGGGGATACTTCCCAGGACGTTTACCTGTTCCAGCATGAATTGGTAGAGGATGTTGAACTTCCTGTGCCATGGTCAGAATTTTTCCAGATGTTCAATAACGTGAATCACGATTGTTTCCTCAAAGAACTCGAAGGCGAAATCGTAGAAAATCCGTTTGACCCCTGGCGGAGCCCAAAAATGGTCGGCATCAGTTTCCGGATTCGACCGCACAACCGACAGGACTATCAGCTCGTCAAGGTGATCACCCGTGGAGATGCGATGAATAAGGAGGTAAGCGATGTGGAGCCCGTTAACCTTCATAAGGATGTACTTATCGTTCCATTCACCCTTGGAGATCAGGTGAATAATAGCGACACAAAAGGAGATATATAACATGGACGCACAACTCAAGAAAATCACAGTAACACCCGCGAAGTTCGATGAGGACGGAGCCATCAAGTCATCAGAATTTGCGACCCTGACACTCGATGTTCCGTTGGATTCCACAGCACAGCGCGAGGCGATTGTGGAACTCATGACGTTGCTCGACAACGAATGGGTGGAAACCGAGATTCAAAGTCGCCAGCAACGGATGAAGATGGCGGGGTAATCCGAAACATGAAATATGTCATTGGTAAAACCAATATGCCTGGCTCAGCGGGAGTCATAGCGAAATACCTCAACCGCGATGGACATGGCGAAATCTATTTCTTGGACGATGTGCCTATGCACAAGGTCAACACGTTTCTGCGACACCTCTTAAAGCAGGTGAAAGACAAAACCTACCTGCTTATTGTGGTTGGTGTCGCTTCCGATAAACTTGTGGAAGTCGCTGGCATCGAGGAGGATCATCAGATATATCAATGGAGTGGAAACTGATGCGAAGATTCCACGGCAAGATAGAAGTCTTTCGGCATGCTGAGGATGACTGGCACCCTGAAAAAAGGGATATCTATGCAGAATACTTTGAAGCGAAAACCATCCAGTCGGCGAAGTCGAAACTCACAAAGATCGCAAACGAGACAGAACTTTTCTCGTGGGTGCAGTCTTGGGATAACGCAACCCGCACCTACACCGGTAAAGACCTGCGCTGGAAACCCTGGGGGTCCGTGTGCGGATACAAACAGAAGGATGGTACCGAAGTCGCCTACAGTACCCGGAAGGCGGAACGCGTCTCCGGTGAACAGATATACCCAGAAGGTTACGGGAAATACGGAAAAAGCGTCGGATATTCTGTCCAGATAACGGTTTATTGGAAATATCAGGAGGGAGACGGCGAATGAAGCAGAAACGCCCTATAGATAGCGTTGCCTCGTTTGAAGCAGAACGATCGGGGATATTCGTGTTGTTTGGCGCACAACTCAACTTTGATCGCTACTACACCGCCTACCAAAACCACTGCAAGAAGAAACAACTCCGGTCTCCTGTTTCTGAAGCCGAATTCATGCCTGTTTCCAACAGGATGATTTCAGGACTACGCGAATGGTGGTACACGAAAGAGACTGGGATCTACGTCGTAGATGCCGAGGAGGAAACCAAATGATTATCGGACGGTTGGAAGACTACATCGAGAGAATCAAGCGAGACTTGCGCATCTGGCAGCGGCAGGATGCAACCCTGCAGCTGTCTACAGGGGGCGCGTCGCTATTTGTCACTGCGCTCTATGAAAGTATAGCGTTATCAGGCGCGGATATACCCACCGAACAAGATTATCAGGAATATCCCGATGAGGTGTTCGTTGAACTGCAAAAACGCGTGAGCGTCCGCGACCCGCAGCTGAAGCAGCGAATGCTCGCATACTACGAAAAACACGACCCCCGCGCAAAAGCAGCGGCGGCACAACTCACGCTCTTTTAATTGGGAGGCTGCGTCGTGACAGACATAACCTTGCTAATAGACGATATCCACAAACTCATAGAGCTGATAAACGCAGATATCCCTCTTTCAGAGATACGCCCGCTCGCCAAACGCATCTATTTGTCATTAGGGGCTTATATCCAGCGTGAAGGTGCCACAGCAACAACACAATCGGCGTTGGCAGACCTCGATACGTTTTGCCAGACACATGTGCGCCTCAGACAGATATTCAGACTCGGAGACACCAATGGTCAAAACCACCCACATCCCATTCCTTGAAAATTTGTGTGTCTTGTTAATCTGCCACGACGCACAGATGGATGACTTCACGGAGCAGCTGACCACGCTCTATGACCCCTGTGTGGATACCGTTCATGTCTGTGTGTCCAAAAAACTGAACCTCTTTAAGCGTGCAAAGTTCATGCGGCAGATCCGAGAGATGTTTACCGATGCCGACATCCACATCCGAAACGTGACCGAAGCCCAAATCAAACGCTTGGCATTCTATATCTATGTCTATGCCACCCCGGAGGAAAACAATGAGACTCTACCAACGCGCCATCGTCACCCAAGTCCTCAAGGGCGGGACGCTCCGATGCTACCTACAAGACAACGAGAACCACGAAGTCAACGCCTATCCCTGCGGGAACATGCGCAGACACCGGATTTTCCTCTGCGCGGGTGATGAAGTCACCCTCGAACTCAGCCCCTACGATCTTCAACGCGGTCGCGTAATATGGAGGCAATCGGTAACGGAATGATTTCTGAATTACACTTCAAAAACTTAGAGAACGCCAATCGTGAGTTAGCGATGCGTTTTGAGAAACTCCGCAACGCCCGCGCCAGTCGCGATACGCAGAGCATCAAGCATGCCGCAATGGAATACTTCCAGGCAGTCCAACGCCTCAACGCAGCGATTGAAGACGCACTCAGCAAGGGGTAACCCCCAATTGTGGTGGTTTCCGCTCACACCTGCACACGTAACCCTGTGCAGACGTGCAAGTGTGCACACCTGCAGAATATCAACCCGCTCTTTGTAGCATAACCTGTTAGGGTGTGCCTGCTCCCTGCTTGCGTCCCCCCTTACCGTTAAAAATCATCAAAAATGAGAAATATGAAACAACCCACACGCCAACAACGCCGAAAACAGACACGACAGTTCAATAAAAAAATCAAGAAAGAGGGCAATTCGTTGCTCGGACGAAAGCTTCTTGATGACAAATCCGATTTCGAGGCGTACACCCCCTCAAGTCAACATCCAGCCGTAATGCCTTTTTGCATGATCTTCAAAGAGCAGTCCGATCTCAATGACTTTACCTTCAGTTGCCGAGAGGGTGCTGAAAGCTTTCAGGATAATGAACAACCGAAAATGATTGTCCTGATCCGAGAACCGCATATCGAATTACCTGCACCGAAACAGGAGATGATGAAGATCGCAACCCGTATCTTCAAAAAAGTTGCACCGAGTCGAACCTACATCTTCGTAGAAGCAGAAGGCACTCAAGAAACTGCAGATATTTCCGGTGCGATACACGGGTTTCTCAGGAGACTTGGACGCGTCCCGGAAGACACACCGCCCCCAGCATGGCTATCGGAATATATCTATCAAGCGGAAAATCCCAACGATTTAAACACGTAACCCCTTCCAAAATCTAACGTTTTTATCTCTATGTGCAGAATATCACACCTGCACAGTATCACATCTGCACACTTGAAAACGTGCATATTTGCAGGTGTGCACACGTGCAACCTTGCACAGATGGAGGTGAAAATGAAGACACTCGCAATCTTAAGCAGAAAAGGCGGAACCGGCAAAACAACCCTCGCAACGCATCTGTCCGTTGCCGCGGAACGTGCCGGACACACGACCGCCCTCATAGACTTAGACCCACAGTCTTCCGCGGCGAAATGGCGCGACAACCGTGAGGACGACACACCCGCAGTCATTTCCACACACTCGGAACGCTTACAACACATCCTGAAACTCGCCGAGGATAACGGCGCAACCTTCGCTATTCTGGATACCGCACCGCATACCGAAGTCGCAGCCCTCGAAGCGGCGCGGGCTTCCGATATGGCGTTAATGCCCTGTAGACCCTCACTCCTTGATCTACAGGCGATCGGCTCCACCATCGATGTCGCCCAACTCGCCAGAGTGCCGGCACACATCGTTTTCAACGCCGTGCCACCCCGTGGCGATCTCACTGAACAAGCGCGGCAAGCCGTAGAGATATATGATGTCCCGTGCGCACCCTGCGAGATCGGAAACCGAATCGGGTTCGTCCATGCCTATAACGCGGGGCTGACTGTCCAAGAGTTTGAACCGAAGAGTAAAGCCAGCGATGAAATCAGCGCACTTTACACATACATCGCCAAAGAGATGGGAGTCTAATATGGCAGCAAAGAAAGTGAATCTCGCAAAAGTTTTCCAAGAGAACGAGCAGCCCCAGAAACCTGAACTGGAAGTCGTTGAATCTGCGCCGACCCACAAAAAGAAAATCGCACCGTCACGCGAAAACAAAAAACACATCGGAGGCTATTTCGACGAAGCCGTTTACCGGCAGATGAAATATATCGGTATCGAGAAGGGAATGACAACACAGGAAATATTGGCATCAGCCCTCAACGCATGGTTTCAAATGCACGATAAGCCACCTATTGCGTAAGGGGAAATGGACATTCAGACTGTAGAATTATCAAGATTTTCCTTGACTTTTTTTCTGAAAAATGCTATGATGATTGCATCACGTAGGCAGACATGACAAGCGTTGTTGCAAGGCAGCGTGTCTGCCTCCCACTTGTCAGGGGATAAAAACGTGATACGTGATAGCACCATGCATTTACGTTCACAGAAAATAGAACTTAACCCGAATAATAAGCAATCCACGCTTATGGCACAACACTGCGGATATAGGCGTGTTGCGTTTAACTTTGCGTTATCGTCTTTCAAAACAGGATTAGACGCAGATAATTGGCAGTCTGAACAGGACTTGTGTAAGGAATTCAATGGCGTTAAACGCGATAAGTTTCCTTGGTCTACAGATCTATCTCAAAACGCCTCTAAAAACGCAATACGCGCCCTCGGTGATGCTATCACGCGTTGGAAGAAAGGACAAAACCGTTTTCCTGTCTATAAGAAACGATCTGGTAAATGTTCTTACCAAGCCGACAATGGTGCAGGAACGGTAAAAATCCATAAGAAACGGATTGGCTTACCGAAAATAGGGTGGGTTCGCATGCGTGAGGAACTGCGGTATTCTGGTGAAATCACCAAAGTCGTCGTATCTCGTAAAAACGATAAGTGGTTTGCCTCTATCACCGTGAGACGCCTCGATAGTAGTAACTACAAACACCAACCGCCTCTATTTAACGATAAAGAACCCATCGGAATTGACGTAGGTATCAATACACTTGCCACCTGTTCTAATGGCGATACATACGATAACCCACGTCCACTCAAGCGGTATGAGCGGAAGTTAGCACGTACCAATCGTGCGTTAGCACGTAAAGTTTTTCAGTCAAAAAACTGGCATAAAGCAAAGAAACAACTGAGTGGTGTGCATTATCGGATAAGCAATATCCGTGAAGACGCTCACCACCAAGCGACGACAAAGATTGTCCGCAAAGCCTCTGCTATTGGTATAGAGACTCTGAACATCAGCGGGCTGTTAAAGAACAGAAAACTTGCCAAGGCGTTATCCGACTCGGCATTATCGCGGTTTCTCACAATGCTCAAATACAAGGCAGAACGCCGTGGGATACCGATAACAGAGGCAGATAGGTTCTTTGCCAGTTCCAAGATGTGTAGCAACTGCGGACACAAGAAAAAGCACCTAATGCTATCCGATAGAGTTTATAACTGCCTACAATGTGGTACGTCTATAGACCGAGACCTCAACGCTGCGATTAATCTGTGTCCGTCTTGATCTTAACACCGTCGCCACGAGTTGCGAGGAGACGATAAACGCCTGTAGAGTTTCCGTAAGACCTTGCTTGAAGGCACGAAACGATGAAGCAGGAAGTATGGCAGAAACCAAGTTTCGCTAAGTCCTACACAACGAATGACAACCCAAGAGATATTAGAGGACGCATTGAACGGTTTCTTTCAGCGTAACGATAAACCGCCGATAGCATGAGGGTTACCACACACGGTATCCCTCAGAAACGCGTTACAAAGCATCCTCGTAAGTTTTTTTAACGTGTCCCATGGTTTTCTATTCGGTTGTGCCTGTCTTTGTCGCATAATTTGTTAGGTTGGGCATGGCATCGTTAATTGACGAAGGTATTTAACTGTAAAATATGCTTTCCGAATTACACTATAGAATCTTGGAGAATGCCAATCGCGAACTGACGAAACAGTTTCGGAAACTCCGCAACGCCCGCGCCAGTCGCGACGCACACACTATCAAACGCGCTGAAATGGAATACTTTCAGTCGTTGCAGCACCTTTACGCCGCGGTGCAAGATGCCGTTGCTGATGGAAACCCCCAATACCGGTAGGAGAAACCCGTCTTGTGCCGGTTTCCCATGCATTACCGACAACCCATTCAAATTAACTATTTGTTAATTTTCTCAATCTTAAAGTTTTTCAAACTGCCTGCGAACATAGTGGACATAGGGGTTCGTGTTCTGAACCTAACGTTTTCACAGTTACGTTAGGTTGTCTTACCGTCATAGGTGTTTTCTGATTTCCGTGGGCTATATTTTCTCAATTCTATGTTATTTTCAAGAAGAACCCTTCAAATTGCTATCGGATTTGTGCTAAACCGAGATGCTATTTTTGTCAGAGACAAGAATTCTTTAATGAATTGCTGAATTAACTTCACTTCCCCTGACTAAAATCAACTAACGCAAAGTCATATAACCGATGAAAATTAGAAGGATCGCTCCATAAATGCAAAACAACAGAATCGTAACAGTTTGGAAGGTCCGAAACGATTCGATGCGTTTATCCAGATTTTGACACCAGCGATAAAGGTGCTGGATGTCAGCTCTCAGTTCAACAAGGGTCTTATCTATATTCCAAACACGCCTAAATTTGATGGTCACGAAAATACTTGCTGCAGTCGCTATCAACCCCGAAATCCCGAGGATCCAACCGAACACCTTATCCCTTCGATCAAGTTCTTCAAACTTTTGGTTAATCAAATTTTCGACTTGAGTTTCATCGACCTGAGCAAACACTTCAAGTATTTCCACTGAAACAGCGATGAACACCATACCAAGAATGAGGGTCATCACCACTTTGACAGGCATCATAAACTCCTGTTTTCTTCTGTGTTTCAATTCCAAAACGACTTATTACATTAAGTTTTTTACCTTCTGTCCGACAGGATGTCCGACCTTCCCAAAATCAGTGGACTTTATCTTCATTGCTTTTAACCAGACTTCCCAATAAAAGGTGATGATTTGAAAGTCTTTTTGATAAGGAACATTATTTTCATCTGTTTGAAGGCGTATCTCGCTCATCAGGAAATCAATATCATAGCGACTGAAATCGTGTCCGGTGGTTAACAGACCGCTACCGCCTTGGATTTTCTGCTCCCATTGCGGATCGTCAGGCAATTTACTCACCTGCATGTACGTACGCGGAATCCGCATCGCTTCTATGATATTGTCGAAATTAAGGTAACCATCGGAAATGCAGATAACGATATTCTGATGGTCTTCTGAGAAGTAACTCTCCGCTTCATATTTAAACCATTCCCAGATGTCAGAGCCGGTGTGCCTGTGTTGCCGAACAAATTCATATAAAGTATCAAGCGTATTAAGGAATACTTGTTTACGGTTTTCTACATCAGCATTGATCCCCGCAAGGCTTCTGTGACCAGCTCCGTCTTTATCTGCAATGGCGAGATCTTTCATAATCTGTCGGGGTACTGGTGGAACACTGGGTTGGTTTGGAATGGCAATAGTGAGGCGATCATGATACTGAAGTTTCTCAGATGCAAGGATGTGCCGCTTGGTTACCCTTTCAAACTCAGTAACGATCTCTTTTATAATCTCCTTGTCCCTTTCGATTTGACCAGGATGCTTTTCGTCAGAAATGCGATCGGATGTATCAAGAATGATAACGATATTAATAGGTTTCGTTGCTGCCAATGTCCCTATATTCAAAACCATCAAAAAGGTTAGGTATAATAACGTTCGCACAACATTGGAGGTTTTCATAAAGGGTCCTTTAGGAATTCTGAAGTGATGCTACATAGTCTTGAAGCGTTCTTTCTGCTAATTGCTGGATATCCAAGACTTGTGCAGAAATTGTCTCTGGTAATTCCGTTTTACGTTGGGCTACATACCGGCACCAACCTGTTACGAATTCATTTGCTTGTCGTTCCAGCTTCTTTGTATCCACAAATTTTTTGCGTTTACGGTTCACTAAATCCTCAATCTCTGATTCACACCGGTTAATCTCCTCTTGTAACCCCTGAATCTGTTCACCGAAACCACTCATCTGATTTTGTATATGCGTCTGATCCGCCTGTATCCCCGCAATTTCTATCTCGATCGGTTTTTTGAAAGCCAATTCAAAAGGACTGCAATTTTGAGGGGATTTCGTGCAAAATGTGAAAAACTTTTCTCAGCAAAGAAAGTCCTCCTATTTACGAGACACGGCATCCCCTTCCTCAAGCGAGATATGGAACATCCCGCGCCGTTCGGTCGCAACATAAAGCCTGTCACGGTCAACAACAAGCGCGAGAACTTTGCCGGGAACATTCGGAGAAATCTGATTCCATTCGTCGTGAGCCTCCAAACGGTAGACTCCCTCATCACCCGCACCGTAAATCGTAGGACCATCCACAGCCAATCTTTCAATAACACCTTCAGCGGTGATCACGCGCCAATGCATCCCGGTTTGTGATGCTAAGACACCTCTGTCTGTCGCGACGTAAACCGTCGATCCGGCAAAGAGAATCTCCGTGAAATCGGTGAACGGGAGCGGCAGCGTTGACGTAATGTCTTTCCAACTGTCCCCGCCATCCAGCGATTGAAACAACTTGCCATCGCGTTTCCCGACGTAGACGGTTTTTCCTGAAACCGCTAACTTGAACCCATATTCCGTATCCGCAGCGGACGGCTCGCCAGTATCTACCAATCCGGTGTCCTTCCATTCTGGATCGCCGGGATTCCATTTGAAAAGTTTCCGTTTATATTCGGCATACAATGTCTCGCTACTGACCGCAAATGCACCAATTGCTTCATGTTCTTTCCGACGCAAAGTCTTTACCGAATTATCATCTCCATGACCGTGGACTGAATGTGCCTGTCCTACTCCCTTGCTATTTGCTGACACCTTGATGGATGGAGCATCCACTTCAAACGTGGGGATCCCTTGAAACCGGACGAGGCTATTGCCATCAGCAGATAAACGGAAAATGCCCAAATTGTCTCCTTCAGGTAAAAATACATAGAGCCTATTGTTAGCAACAGTTAACCAAGAATCAGAAGAAATAGTGATGTAGGACTGTCTGGCTTCGATCGCGCTGTGTCTGCCATTGCTAAGGTCAATCCGAACGGTTTTCCATGACTCACCCCGGTCCACCGATTGGACAAGTGCATCACCGGTATGTGCGTAGAGCTTGTTGTTGAGTGTGACCAAATCCAATATCCCAGTTCCGATCATGCCATCCATGAACAGATGCCACGACTCACCGCCATCGGTTGTCCGGTAAACACCCGATCTTCCTGCTTTGTAAAATGTATTCTCATTTCCTGCCACAGCTGCCAAACCACTCAGGACAAACGAATCCCTGTCAAATCCAAGGTCTACCCACGTCTGTCCACCGTCTCTTGATCGAAAACGAGTGGTCGTCTCTGCGAAGATCGTCTTACCGGTGACCAACAAACTCATACCCGACCGTGCCCTTATAGAACGTGATCGACCTATCGGCGTTATTTCAGTCCATGAGGTGCCCAAGTCCCTTGAATGGAAAGCCCTGCTCAAACTTGAATTGTCGTCATACATCATCTGCATGACTTCCTTCGATTCCGATTCAATCTGTTCTAAGCGAAGAAAATCAGGACCCGTTCCAACATAGAGATGACCTTCAGCCACTGCTAAGGAATAGATGGATCCGGATATATCTTCAAGTAATCGTTTCCACGTCCCTGAATCAAGTCGATAGAGGCCTTTGTCTGTGCCGACAAATACCGTGTTTCCAACCGCAGTCACTGCGGAAATCCTTCTGCCCATCAATCCATCATCAAAAAGTGTCCACTGGGCACCTACATCTGTAGAGCGGAACATACCCTTCTCATAGAGGGCAAGATACATCGTCCGATGCAGATGGGAACCGTTTCCTTGTGCTTCATCTACGACTACCAATCCAATGGCATCTCCTTCTGGACGGGGACCGAGGGATTTCCAGGTCTCACCGGCATCGGTTGAGGCAAATACCTCATCATTAGAGACGACGTAGAGTGTTCCTTCATGCTCTGCCATAGGCACCCGCAATCCTTCAAGAGGGAAGTTACTGTTTATGAGCGTCCATGCCGGTGCATCTGGTGTCAACCTATAGATACCTGTCGGTGAAAAAGCGTAAATCGTCCCTTCAGCTGTTGCGGATATATCAGCAACAGAACCGCCTTGCGGTCCAGCTGTCTGTGCCCATTGGGATGCGGAAAGTTGAATTGCCCCATCCTGTGTAAGGGATGCTAAATCCGATTCAGAGACTTGCACGCCCGTCCCTGTGTTTCTATCGGTGTTCACAGCGCGCCCTGCTTGACTTCGGACATCGGGTTTCGTATCAATATTGAGAACGATAGGCGTGTCTATAATTTCAATCGTCGGTTCTGACTGTGCCTCGAAACTATACGGTTTCTGAAATCGGACGAGGTATTGATTGCTCACACCCAACAGCAGTAGCGTCACCAGGACCGCAGATGCCCCAAAAGCCGCCCATGGCAGTAATGGTTTTCCTGTTGAAGGCGGTGCTAATTTCGTATCAGCGACTTTCTGGAGGATGTTCTGTGTTAGATTTTCAGACAGTCGGACACTTCCGAGCATCTCTTGAACCAGGAGTTCCTCGTCCTGTTTCAAACGCTTTCGCGCCCGCTGCAGCCGACTCGTAATCGTGTTCACCGATACACCTAAAAACTTGCTAATCTCCTTCGCCGTCATTTCACCGAGATAGTAAAGCGTCATGACGGTGCGTTCACTCTCGGGTAGTTTTTCCAGAAGTTTCTTGACGAGTTCCTGGTGATGTGAGCGGGCCTCTTCTTCGTGTTGTGTCGACACATACTGTTCGTAAAAGGTTTTCTCCATCTCTGCCATGGTGACATCCTCCAACGACTTTACTTCCGGTTTGTTCTTTCGGAGATAGGTATTACACAACTGATTTGTAATGACATAAAGCCACCCAGAAAACTGTTTAGGATCCTTTAACTTTGCGAGATGCTTGTAGGCGCGAAGGAAAGCGTCCTGCGTAATCTCCTCGGCGAAATGGAAATCACCAATCCGCCGCCAAGCAAGCGCGTGAACACTTTTCTGATGCTTGCGGACTAACGCCGTGAACGCTTCATCGTCTCCCGACAAAACCTTGTAAATGAGTTGAACATCATCTTCTACCATCAGGATTCTCTATCATGAATGAGCAGAACTGATTGTGTTGACCTGTTTTTCAATGTAATTACGATTATTTTTATTAAAGACTCCACTTTTCGGCAAAAAACGTGCATAATCTGAAAAAAAGTTACGAAAGTGGCGGTTTCACTGTCTCTGATAGGAAACCGCCGAAAATAGATTGTCAATACATTCCTTAGCGTTATTCACATTGACTGTGCCAGACCCCTACACAGGTCCCTGCATGCCATTGGTCACACCAAACGGCGCAATACTCGCCGTCTGCACAGTCATCACCGTCAGGGTCACACGTTAAATGTGCCTGAACGGGAGGCGTAACGATTGCTTGGGCGAGCAATACACTTGCGCTTGCGACACCCAGAGCCAATGGTGACTTAACGCCAACACGACCCTCTTCGGATTTGAGGAAGTCACTAATTTTACTGCGAATGTTGTTTTTCATCTATGGGTTTTCTCCTTTCTGCCGGTGCTCCCGTCCAGCGGGATCAGTCCCTAACGGTTGTCAGGAGACCCATTTTCAGCACGAGAAGAAAAAGATGAAAATCTCGGATTTTCATTGCTTTTCCTCTTATCGCTTATGGGGTGGAGCCAGCCCGCTGAAAATGTTTAAAAACCGGTTCAATTTGGACATAGAATTCCAGTTCATAAACATGTTGCTACTGGCATGGCGTTCCACTCGCCCGCAAGAGTTGATTCGCTTGGAATTTGTGATTATCGACGAAAATCGTTGGAGAAGCCCGAACACCGAGTTCCGCGGCACGCTTGATGTTTTCTCGGAAAAGCTGTTCTGCTTCCGGACTGTCAAATAATGCCTGAATCTTCGCGACATCAATGCCGAGTTTCTCTGCACAGTCTTCCCAGCTCTTGTCCAATTTCTTGCCGCGGCACAAAATATAGTCGAGATACCGATCGGGGTATTCCCGTGCGATGAGCAACTGTCGGATGTTTTCTGCGACTTCAGGGTAACCGTGAAGGCTCGTAAACGGCGTTATGTCTTGTGCAGAAGGCGCTTCTTTTTCCTGCGCAACAAATTGAAGTTTGAAGTCGATTTTATCGCCAAACTCCTTCACGATCGGAATAATCTTTTCTTCCGCTTGAACTCCGTATGGACAATAGCTCATGACAAAGAGTTCCAGCGTCGGTTTCCCCATCCGTGCGATACGGGATGCTAAGAGTTCCTCCAAGTTCATCGAGGCGCGGCTATGATCCACATCCTTCGTATGCAGTTCTACAACCTCAGCGAACCCTGGCGAATGTTCCGGGTCGTGGCATTGTAAACAGAGCGATGTATCCGCACCGCTACGGATATTGCTTTTTTTCGGGTTGCCGACGTGCTGCTTGCCGGGACCGTGGCACGTCTCACACTGCACACCTTTGAGCGTTGTGTTCTGGTCCCCTATTTGAAATCCCGTTGAATACCCGAACCCAGTTGTATGGCAGGAGACACACCCGGCATCAAAGTATCGCTCTTTTTTCAGAAGGGTTTCAAAGGCAAAAGCGTGACGCGTCGCCGACCACTGGAGGTATTCCTGCTCATGGCATTGCTGACACGCCGTCGCTGAGACATACCCATTTTGTGGATCTCGTTCCAAGTGCTGGTTGGCAAAGAGCGGGGTCAGATCAGCGGAGGGTGAGGCTTCCCGATAAAAGTCAGTTAGCAATTGGCGGACAGGTTTGGATTCCGCGACGTCACCTGTCAACGCCAGTTCTGTTGCGTAGTGGTGTGATAGTTTCCCATGGGCATCCAGCCAAAGTGCCAATACCCCCAAGGTTTTGCCATGCGGTTCAGATGCGACATAAAGTGTTTCTCGGTCTGCCGTGACGGTTTCAACGCCACCAGATTGGATTACAACGTCAACATGCTCCGTGGTATCAAGATGTCCCAATCCCACAACAAGATTCACTTCTGATACGGCTCGCGTCTGAGGTGTCCCCGCAACGAAAGCGATCCGATGTTGTCCGACTTCCTTGATAATAAAGGGTTGTGTGAAGTCGGTTTCTATAGCATCAGGTGCTAAGAACGGGAACGTGGCAACGGCAGAGAGTCGACCGAGATAAGTGTTCCCATAGGAAAGATCTGACGCACTGAGGGCGACGACATCGTATCCCATTGTGGACATCGCCTTGAGATTGACCTCACACCGCTTTGTGTCTATCTCCTCTGTCCCATCAAAAATATTTCCAGCATCGACCAAGAGTGTTGGGAATCCATATTCCCGAATCTGTTCCACAACGTAAGCACGCCTCGGGAGCCCACCCGATTGTTCTTGATAGCATCCACACGGCTCCAGATGGCTCTCTGTGCTACTGGTATACAGAACAATTAGAGAAGGCGGCTCACCGCTTTCCAGTTTTGACAGCACGGTTTCCAAGCGGTCTCCGGAAACTGTTCGTGCTTGCTGTTTCACCACCTGTATCTGTTTGAGTCTTTGAGATTCTGCCCATTGTGCGTAAAAGGGGGGTAACGTCACCCCGACCGTTAGAAGTATTAAAATAAAAATCGCGCGTTTCATAAAACATATTAAATCAATATTTGTTGATTTGCATTCCTTTCCTATATAAATAGGACTTACGCATACTGCTCTTTTGTAGCATAAACTTTTAGTTTGTGCCACCAGAACGCTGTGTTTTCCGAAAAATCTCATCTCACAGAACGGGCTACAGTCAAAATTGCGTAAGTCCTGATAAAGTTAGAATAATTGGATCATCTTAGAATAAAAAGGGCCCTGACAAAGAATTGTAAGAAGGGCACCGACAGAGATCACAGGTGCGAAACGAATTGAAGGTTGGACATTTATCCGATTGCCGAATTCGGCAAATGCCCCTGCCGCGGCAAGGCTTTGTAATTGATCAATCTCCTCTGTAGTGAGACCTGCGGGATCCGGCGAAATAACGATGTTGTCGTCCTGACCGCTTGAAAATCCAACTTGCTTCTTTTTGTAGTGGGTAGTGCCGTCTGGCTCTTCAACCCGAACAATTTGTTCAGCAGGGATCATACCCACTTGGAGACCATTCACATCAACAGCACTGTCTAAGGTCACACTCGCCAAACTCAGAACCAACTGTTTGGCAATAACGAAAACCACGAGATATAATCCTAAGAAAAAGGCGAAGCCAGTGAGAAAGACCGACACAGACGGCGTTGCTTGCACCGCTAACCAGACGCACACAAAACTAATGACAGCATAATAGACCGGCGTTTTCGGCAGGGGGGACAGGAGTTTCTGTATTAACGTGAATGCCACCAAAACGAAAACAAGATGCAGAAACCGGTCAGGTTCCCATCCAACGCGCTGCAACAGATAGGTAAGCGCAGATCCGATCCCGATAAACAGCAATAGACCGAAAAATTTTTCGAGAAGTGCTGCTTTCTGAAAGTTTGACTTAAAGAAATACCGAAAAAGGTCCAACTTATTCCGCATCAACACGAACTTGTAAAGTAGGTAACCCAAGAGTCCTATTGAGTACGGAACAATGATATTGAGTGCGAGTATTAACGGCGGAAAACTCAAAGCACCGCTCAGATTTCTGAACAGTGATAGCGGAAAGATTAAAGAGAGTCCCCAAAAGAGCTTGGAGTCTCCGGGTGAGAAAATACCAAACCAATAGAAAGCGAAGGCGATAAGCCCGCTCCCGCAGAAGAGTCCTAAGATATAGAGCGGCGTTGTTGTGCCGAGATACCATGCCATTAACTGACTCAGTGTCCCCACATATAAAAGTCCGAGCGAACAGAAGTTGCGAATCTTTTGTGTCTTCAGGTCAGTATAACTCGCATATCCACAGAAAACGAGTGCCAAGAAAATCAGAAAGTATTCGTAGTGCGACATAATATGAACAAAAAGAGCCTTTCTTTAAGGTTTTACGCTTAACGCGAATGTATCAATGAAGGAACCCGATTGACGTTGGAACTTCTTCGTCTCAAAGTCAATAATCTTGAGTCCAACTTTTTCGTAGAGTGCTAAGACTTCATCAGGAGAATCAAAATCGTAGAGGTGCATCAACAGGGGCAGCTGCACTGGGAGTGCTGTGATGAGGTATCCGCCCGGTTTCAGTACACGCATCGCTTCTAACAAGCCAGTTTCTGGATCTGGGATATGCTCAAGCACTTCAACAGCGATAACCCCATCGAAGGTATCGTCAGGATAGTGTAGACTGCGAATGTCTCCGATTGACAAGGCACTCCTTTCACTTACCTCTTTTTTTCTCAAAAGCCTTTGAGCGTGCTGAAGGCAGTACTGGCTAATATCAACACCCTTAGTTTGCCATGAGGAATCCTGTTGTAGAATGAACGCTGTCAAAACGCCCGGACCGAAACCGAGATCACAGAAATGCGATTTCTCTTTGAAACAGTTCAAATGCTTACCGATGAATGCCTTTCGCTCCAAAGCAGGTGGAAAAGAGATATAGTTCAGGTGTTCACTGATTGGGTAATATTTTGTTTCATAGAGTTTCGTTTTTACCGTTTCAAAGTCCCTATCTGCTGTGAGTTGAGTAGGAAGCTCAAGCGCGAAAAGTTGTTCAACAGTTATCTCGCCGCTGTAGAGAATGTCGCCAACAATTTCTTCAGTGTGTGCCCACTTCGTTTCCGATTGTTGAATCAGGGTGTCTGTCTGCTCCAAGATCGAGGACAATAGATACTGGATGGTCTGATTAAAACGGGCACGATGGTATTCCACGGCGTGTGGATATGAAGCTGTATGTTTTTGAAATTGTGCCTCAAACGCGGATTCAAATTCAGGATAGTACATTAAGGGTTTCCTCGGTTTATCGGAATACAGTCGATTAGTGTTGTTTGAGCTTATCCTATAAAGTTGTTATTTTTTCTCTACTCGGCGAGATAGCAAAGAAAAGTTCTGACACCCACGTCGGAGATATATTCGCTGACAAATCTGTGGTGAGTCGAATAGATTCTGCTCAAAGCGTTCCAAGTCGGTTATGCCACAAAACCTATTTCCTTTTCAGTTCTCCCCATACTGTTGTGAGCAACTGCGGTTGAGGTAAAACCGGTAATGCGAATGCTGGATCAAACCAATCCCCCAGATAATTCTGTCCAATATGAGTTAGTTGCTCGGATTGCTCACCTTCCAACCCTCTCTTGAATATTTGTGAATTCTTATTTCTATCCGCCTGTCTATAGACAATTGAATCACCATGCGGAGACCACACGACCCCTCTTGCCCAGGGTCCAGCTTCATCAACAATTTGGGTCAGTCCCATCCCATCGCGATTTATTGTATAAATCGTTTCCGTCTCAGCGAAATCTTCAAGAGGCACCCGATGCTGCCACGAAAAAGCAAACTTGTCTCCTGTCGGAGACCACGCCAGAGCTCCACTCATATATGACGGTATTGCCTTGCGTGGGAAAATAATTCTCCGTTTGAGTGTGTCGAGGTTGAATATACTTATTTGCATGCTTCTCGGCCAACCGACGAGAAAAGCTATCTCGGTGCCATCTGGGGACCAGTCAGGAGAACTCCCAACAGCTATTCGATCCTCATTTTCACCCTTGATTGTGGCAGTATAGATGACCCATTGAGCACGCACCGTGCGGACGTACGCAATCTGTTTCCCATCTGGCGACCACGTCGGACCTGCTCTATCTGCCTCCTTTCCAAAGACCCGCCGCACATTAGATCCGTTTGGATCCATGAGATATAAGTCCCAAACACCATCTCGGTCTGAGACGAAAAGTATTTGTTCACCCGTTGGCGACCAGATGGGTGTAATGTCCTGTGCGCGATGATGTGTTATTCGGATCTGCTCACTTCCGTCTGGGTTCATCAGGTAAATATCCCGATTGCCTTCACGCGTTGCCCAAAATGCGATTTTAGGAGTTGTGGGGATTTCTGCGAAAACCGGACGAATTTTCACGAGCAAGGCCCCCAGGCTAAGGAGCAGAAAAAGAAGTAGAGGATACCGTCGCATAAGAACTCTCCCGATATTCTTTGTTTTTTCAACAAAATGCGTCATGAAAATTAGGAATAAAACTACAGAGGGAGGCGACAAAAGTCGCCATACCCTCTGTAAGCAAGAAAATCGCCTTAAGGCATACAAGTGCCATGACTGCATACTTTATTTCCAGGGCAAGGACGTCTCTCATCGCACTCCCATGCTTCAGCCCGTGGTGCACCAACGATAGCCTGTGCCAGTAGCACGCTACCAACCGCCGCACCGAGCGTCAGTGGAGATTTGACTCCCACCTTGCCTTCCTCGGATTGGACAAACTCGCGGATTTTACCGCGGAGATTCTTTTTCATATCGGTTTTTCTCCTTTCTGCCGGTGCTTCCACTCCGGCGAGATTGACTTCCCAACTCCGGTCAGGAACCCATTTCCAAGACGAATTCATTCGCTACGGAAGTGAAGCCTTCCCTTGGAAATGCTTGAAAACTGCCTCGATTTCAGCAGGTGTATGCTGTTCCACTAATATCTCTGCTAAGGCGGTTTTAAGGCAGTCATATCTATTGCTCCCCGCTCGGTACACACTGGACTCGGTGGTTCCAGACCCCGGATCATACCGACGGCAGAAGACCGGCGGAGACACATTTCTTTCTCTTCTAAAGGCATTCACGCTTTGCTGATGCCCCTCTTCAAAGCACTGAACGATTTTTTGTGCTACTTTTTCCCAAGTGAATTTTTGAGCCAAACCCTTTGCAACGTTTTCGCATTCGGTGCGTGTATGAGAGGGTTTTAACCACTGATTTATTGTGTTCGACAACTCGGATATTGAAATACGGAAATTACTGGCATGATCCCAGTCCGACTTCACGACAACGCCAGCACCCGAAACTTCCGCAGGCATCCCATACTTCGTCATCGCAACACAGGGTGCACCATACGCCATCGCCTCTAAGACAATCGACAATGGGGTGCCCGGCATCGCGGGGAAACAGACGAGATCCAATGCTTGAAAGAATATCGGTAAAACTGACAGCGTCTCCTCATCATCGGCACTGAAAATGACGACATTCTCCGGCGGATACCGATACTGCTGTTCTAACAGTGTGTCATACACAAAGATCGCGAGATGTGGATTGGCGCGTGCGAATTCAGAAATCCACGCTGCCCCACGCCTCGGTTCAAATCCAGAGATGAGTCCGACAACCGGTTGCTTCGCAAACATCGGGTTCTCAAAGAGAGCGGCGGTGTGCTGTTTTGCCAACGCCTTGTCACCGATTGGCGCAACGACATCTATCCCATCAGGGATCACCCGCACGTTGTCTGCTAACACCCCTAATTCAGTGATCCATTCCTTCATCCACGAGGCTTTAACCACCAGTGTATCTTTTGGACTTTGGAACGCACGGAGCATCAAAAGCACTTTCAGCAGAACGTGTTGTAGCCGCTGGCTTCCCTCTATGCAGTGGACAATCGGGACATCGGGAATCCGATAGTATAACAGATCGTCCGTCAAGAATTGTGAGAGCAGCAGGATACCGTTATAGCCATCCATCGCATACCACGGCGGCATCAAGGCATTCCCCGCTGCTACGTCTATGTTCCGAACCTCGACCGCATCGAGGTCCTGAACAGCTGTTTTCTTCTCTTCAGGAAACGACAAAGTTTCCAACTCAGCGAACGCCGCGAGGTGGGTCAAAAACTGATAACGGTTCAGATTCGTGATGTAATCCAACGACGACTTCTCCACCGTAAAATGGAACGGGACCAATACCTTCGGTTTCTGATCGCGCTGCTGCCAATGCGCAACTGTTGGTTCCACTGCCTCAACGACTGGATGCAGAAGGGTTCCTTCTCTGCCGAGGTGTTCTAAACGCTCGATCCCGTCAAAAATAGTGGTCAATTTGTATGTTTTCTTGAGTGCCTCTATCATCTGGTGCAGCGTCTGCGACGCATAACGTGATAGGATCTGCCACTCCACGTCATTTATCTGAACGATGTCGCCTGTTTCAATGTCCGCGACATATTTTCGATCGTCCTGCTCAAATTTATGATGCCGTTTTAATCGGTAACGCGTGTGAGATACCATATTTTTTTCCTGTTCTGTTTTAATAGAAACTATCGGTTATCAGTAGAAAAGGTTTTAGCCTCTCCACTCATGGCTGACCGCTATTGATCAGGTAGTGCCATTGACGAGACCGAGAACTCTTTTGAGAATCGCTCTTGCTTCCGTTTTATCGGGCACCCATTCGGCAAGAATCGCTTCCGCTTCTCTGGGTGTATGGTCTTTCAAAATGCTCAGCACCAGCCCATCTTCAACACGCAGCGGATACATCGCATCCCGTATGAAACACCGCTCGTAATGTTCGTTCATACTCAGCACAAACGATTTGTGTGTCGGTTCGTGTTGTCCTTCCTCTAAGGGGTGTGGGGGTACAAATACATTTAAGAGTCTATTTCGGTTAATCAGTTTCTTTTTCCGATGAAGCGCCTCAAACAACTTCACGATGCGGTCGGCAGTCTTATCCCACGTAAACAGGACCGCCCGTTCCCTCGCCTTCTTTGAAAGCGTTTGCCACAATTCAGCGTTATTCAAGAGCCTGTTAATCTTATCGGAGAAATCTATCGGACACGGATAACTCACCAGTGTTGCGATGTCTTGATCGAAATTATCGGCATCCGCAACCAACCCAGTGTCCCCGACAACCGACGGGACCCCATCGAAATTCGGGACGACGGGTGGAACACCGCACGCCATCGCCTCAAGCACCGTCAGTCCAAACGTTTCCTCGCCCGACATCGATGGGAAGCAGTAGACATCAAAGGCATTGTAAATAAGCGGTAGTTTCTCACGCGGATGGAATCCTACGTAGACAAGGTTATCCGGGAGTTTCCGGGACGCATACCGTCCGAGACTCGGACCCGCAATCAAGAAAAGCAGATGCGGATTCAGTTTCGCCAACTTCAAGTAGACGGACGCCCCTTTTTCCGACTGCACTCTGGAGAGATACCCGACTGTTGACGCGCTCTCAATCCGATCGTCTCCGGCCGTTTTCGCAATTTCACGTTTCGCCGCCGCTTTATCCATCGGTTTAAATAACTCGGCATCCACGCCGTTCGGCAGCGTGTTGAAGAAACTCGGATCCCAGACGTAATCCGCATAGAACTCACGGACATAATCCGATGGCGCAGTGAATCCATCACACTCCCGCATCGCCGCATAGTGCCGTAAAAGAGAATTCATCGCTTGCCCGCCGTGTCCGCGCGGGGCATGACACTGCACCAAAATCGGCGGGAACTCTGGGTATCGGTAAAGCGGGAGCAACCACCGTTCCTGCTCTTGATGTAAGGTCAGGATACCGTAATACGTTTCACCGATTTGTGACCGAAGCCGGACTAAGTCCTCGATGTTGATATCGACTTCATAGACACCATCTGTGATCTTCCTATTCTGAGATCCCGTGAAATGTAGATCCGCATACTTGGTAAGATGCCGAATCATATAAGAAAGTGCCATGTTGGTGCCGGCAGATAGCGTTTCAATATCGAAAAACGAATCCACAGAGAAGTTGGGGAGTACCACCAGCAGCTTTCGCCACTTGCTTTCCGTCTCGAAACTCCACTGCAAGTTTTCACCGCGATTGAACAGCAAGCCCTCTTTCTCGAGTTCTGCGAGTCTCTCAAACGCCTCAAGGATAGCCTCCTCTGCATAAGAGGCGCGCAGTATTCTGACAATTTCAGTATGCGTCTGCGTTTCCGCGACTTTTAGGATGTCTGCCATCGCAGCAGAGAGTTCGACGACACGCGCTTTCTCAAGGTCTGCTGCATACGACGCGCCCGCCTCTTCAAAGAAATAGAGTGCATGCAACATTTTTGGAAAATCGAGCAATTTTTATTTTCCTTTCTTTTATGAGACTTCCGGCTCCTGTTCTTAAAGACTGCACTTTTGCGTCGGTTTCGTGCATAAAATGAAAAATTTGACATTTTTTTTCATTATGCACGTTTTTCGGGTAACAAAAGAGTCTTTAAGAGTAGTATCAACTCTCATTTCATAGGTTGGCGGAGTGGCGGTAAGGCAGGGCTCTTCAGTTCGTGAGTGTATAATCCGCTGTTCAGAGGGCTCTCTCCTTGAAAAATCACCCTCACTGTTTTTTCAAGGCTACCCCCGTCAGCGAGGCTGGCACCCTTTTTGTTTATTCTTCAGATCTCGATAGGACCAAGACTATAGCAGTAACACCCCCAGCTGCCAAACATCCCGTCGTTGCTGAAATGATATTTTTTCTTTTTATTGCGGATTTATAGGCGGGTTTGTAAGCGAGCATATAATCCGGGGATTTCCCAAGAAGGTTTTCTGCTGGGATTATGGGCTTATAGACAACAGATGTGGCAACACCGAAAACGCCACAGAAAAAACCGCCAAGTCCCCATTTAATTTTACTCGCATCCCGTGCTGCGTCGTTTTTCGCATCGAGACGCGCTTGTTCTTTTATGCCTATGGCAGCGTGTTGTGTTGCAGGCACTGCGCTACACAGCAAGAGAGAGAGAATCATAAGCATGGTGATGGATTTGAGCATAAAATTTCCTTTCATATTTTGTAGGCAGCCGGCTATTTTCCTGTGCCCTGCACACGCTATGCGGTTCTCAGACGAACCCTTATACCAACTGCTTTAACCGATCCACGCATCTTCCGAAATCATTTCTGTTCGTAATCTCAGCGGCTTTCTGGCGCAAGCGTCCAATATTCTCGTCACTGACGTTATCCATCTCATCGGTGTCATCGTCAAGTTCAGCAGTGAAACGGTAATAATTTTTCGGTTCAAGGAGACATCTCATGTGATAATTAGCGGCATCCTGTTGACCATCCATGATACAGTCTATCAAGGGCGAAACCCACTGATATTTCCGCCACCCCCGTGCGTCCTCATAGGAGAAAGGCCGCGTAAAGGAGCCTGTTCCCAGCGAGAGGAGAAAGAAATCGGTTTCGTCAGGATAGATACTTTTCGCCTCAGCATACGCAGAAACGGTGGGGGTATTCACGAAGATCCCGCCATCCACCAAGACGTGTGGGGTGCCGCCAATATGAAGTTTAATCGGTTCAAAGAAGGTCGGCGCAGCAGCCGTTGCCCGTGCAGCATCTTTCATGCGGAGGACTCGATATTGGGGATACCAATTTTTAAGGAACACGGGACTGCGGGCTTGAATGTCGTAACAGGTCACCATCACCTTGATGTCGTTCTGGACGTCTTGAAGCGTCGCCTCCTTAAAATACTTATTCAAGACAGAGTTAAGCCCGACATCAGAATACTTTTTATTGCTGAATGCTTGAAGCTGTTCGAGATCTAAGAGTTGTATCACTTCGTCTACTAAGGTCGTCTCATCTCGGGCATCTCGGACACTGGGATCAAAAATCACTGTGCGATAGGTGTCATAAATTTTCACCAACGCCTTTGCTGAATGGGACTTCTGATCTCCGCCGCCTTTGCTTAACCCGAGCGCAAGGATCCCGCCGGTAGAGGTGCCAACGATGAGGTCAAAAATATCGGCGATACGGCATTCAAGTTCTTCCTCAATACTCTGAAGAACCCGTGCGGGAATGATCCCGCGGATCCCACCACCGTCAAGGCTAAGAATCTTCTTCATTTGCTTTCTCCAATATTTCAAATTGTTGTGAGTCTGTGCGGTTATTCACCTGCTGCTTTCGCTGTCGGGGCATCTATATCATAACCAGAACCAAAGAGATACCCGTCATGGCGGATCGACCAGGAACGCTTATATCCAATTCCACCCGTAACCGGATTCGGCCACACTTACTCCACCCAGCATCCGATGCCCGTTGCCTTCGCAATCTCTACACCGATCCTGAATCCATCTGGACCGATCGCAGCCTTAAGGTCTGTTCCGAGGAAGGCTTGACTCGGTGCACTTGCGATTTTTTTGTGAGACTTCCGGCTCCTGTTCTTAAAGACTGCACTTTTGCGTCGGTTTCGTGCATAAAATGAAAAATTTGACATTTTTTTTCATTATGCACGTTTTTCGGGTAACAAAAGAGTCTTTAAGAGTAATATCAACTCTCATTTCATAGGTTGGCGGAGTGGCGGTAAGGTCGCTGCTATTTCCTAAAGAAGAGAATTATGATAAGATGTTATGGGAAACCGGCACAGAAGGCTGGCAGAGAACGCTGGAGAACGGGTGGTAAGCAAAGAACGCTATCAACGTTTATTGAATCGAGTATTTTGAGGAGGAACCCTTATGCAGAAACTCAAAATAGGTATTCTTGATCTTGTTGCCAACAGATCTAAGCGAACTTTATGGTCCCGAACAATGAACCCGAATTTTGCGAGTATTATGCCCCAAGTGATCGCGACGTGGTGCGAAGCGGAGGGACACGCCGTCACGTTCGGGTATTATTTAGGCGGCGAAGATATCGCAGAAGCCTTACCCGCGGACGACGACCTGGACCTTGTCATCATCAGTTCATACACACAAGCCGCCCAATTGGCGTATGCGTTGAGTAACTTTTACCGATCGAAAGGCGCGATGACTGTGCTTGGGGGACCGCATGCCCGGTGCTATCCTCAGGACGCAGCGAAATATTTTGACTACGTTCTGGGGTTCACAGATAAAACCGTCATCTACGATCTTTTGCAAGACTGTTCGCAGCACCGTCCAATCGGAGTTCACCTTTCAGCAAACAAACAACCGACGGTTTTTCCGGGTGTCCAAGAACGTTGGAAGTTCATTGACCTCGCACACCGCAAAGCCCCGTGGATTAAGTTGGTACCCATGCTCGGTAGTACCGGGTGCCCGTATACCTGTAGTTTCTGTATCGATTCAGTCGTTCCGTATCAACCGCTGGACTTTGATACCCTGAAATCAGATCTACGATTCTTGTTGGGGAAATTTAAGCGTCCACTGGTGGGATGGCACGACCCGAACTTCGGTATCCGATTCGATGCGTATATGTCTGCGATTGAAGAAGCCGTGCCAGAAAATAGTATAGATTTTGTCGCTGAAAGCAGTCTATCGCTGCTCTCAGAACCCCACGTGCAGCGTCTGAAACGCAACGGATTTGTGGCATTGTTACCTGGAATTGAGTCGTGGTCAGACTTCGGGAACAAATCAAAGACAGGGAGAAACAGCGGTATTGATAAAGTCCGGAGGGTTTCTGAACAGGTAAATATGATCCTGAGATACGTGCCTTATGTCCAAACCAATTTTGTCTTGGGCGTTGATGCCGACGAAGGCATAGAACCCTTTGAACTGACGAAACATTTCGTGGATATAACACCCGGTGCGTTTCCCGCGTATGCGTTGTTGACCGCTTATGGGCAAGCCGCCCCTTTGAACCTTGAATATCAACGCTCCGACCGTGTGATGCCTGTTCCGTTTCACTTCTTAGGCAACACGCAGTCGATGAATGTTAAGCCGAAAAACTACGCTTGGGACACCTTCTACAAATCCATGATTGATTTGTTGGGACATTCGGTGTCGTGGAAATCGATTTTCAAGCGTTACAATTCAACGAAAGCATTGATCCCGCGGTGGTTGAACACGATACGCGGTATCTCAGAGTTTAAAAGAGTCCGTTTGTATCATGAAACTGTCCGTCAGTTCGATGAGAATCCAGGGTTCAAAGCTTTCTTTGAAGGTGAGACGCGAGAAATTCCACAGTTCTTCGTGAATCGGATACGTGAGGATCTCGGTGCCTTTTGGGAATGGCTCCCGGAGGGGGCACTCTATCATGATCCGAACGCCTATCTCAAGACCCAGGAGACTTCGTTGACCCAGTTGGATAACTTGATGACCCAAGTATAGCAACGCGTTATTGTGGGAATATAATCGAAATCATCAAAAAGCGCGGTAGGTGCGGTTTCTAACCGCACTCTTGAGGGGTTACTGACCCTCATTTAAAACAAAACGGGGTAATGCCGATAAGCATTACCCTGTTTTGCGGTTAAGGTTAGTTCAAACAAATTTTATCCCTGAAATAACCTCTTTGTTGCTACTACTCATTGGACGCCTTGATTTCACCCCATGTAGAGGTAAGTTTTCCAGCGGCTCCGATATGCCCTTTCAGGCGGATACCGCGGGTCAGCGTCTGACGATTCCCATCAAGGGAGACGTCTTCAATTTGGTAGTAGTATACGATGTTGGGTTGAGCAGTCGTATCCGTGTAGGTATAGAACTGCTTTTCACTGGTCGTGCCAGCACCGGGGACCATGGTTGCGTTGATGACTTTGAACTCGCCATCGCGTTGGTTACTCCGTTTGATGAAGAATCCAGCGTTGTTGAGTTCGGACTGTGTTGCCCATGTAATCACAACTGCGCCGGTGGCTTTATCGCGTGCCGGACGGAAGTGTGAGAGTTCGACAGGTAGCGGTCCACCTGCGTCATAGCCAGGTGTTCCAGCGTCTTCATCGCTGCCATACCACGTTGCGGGTCCAGAGACGAGAGACGTGCTTGAGGCGAGGATCCAGCCATTGGCATCTGTGCCTTTGGTCATCATACCCGCGTCCATCTCATGCCGAATTAATGAACTCCGACCATCTTCACCCATTGGGATGTCCCATGCTGGGCTTGCATCGAGGTTCCCTGCCATATCACCAGGTGTAAAGATCCCAGTTTTTTGCGGTGGGACCAGCGTGATCATGAAACCCATGTCGCTGATGAGTTTATAGTGACCCCGTGCCCCGACAGCCCCTGATACATCAACAATATTCTTATTGCCATCAAGGTTACTGGAGCTCCGAGCCGTTCGGGAAACTAACAGGAGGGAGTTACCTTGTCCCATGTTCCCTTCATGCGCACTCACACCGAGCGTGCCCATCAGGTCGATCTCTATATCACTGCCAATCACATCTGCATCAGCAGAATCGTTCTCAATCGTAATAGACCACCCTGCGAGGCTGACTTCTTTACCGCTCACGTTATTGAGTTCGATCCACTGCGGGAGTCGACCGTTGCCGGTATCGACCATGATTTCGGTAATCATGATGTCATTGGCTGTCGCAACAGGAACAACGGGAGCAGGTGTGGGTTCGGGTGTCGGTGCCGGTGGTTCTGGGAAAGTGATAGGCATTGCACCAGGGCTACCGATATGCACGCCTGGGGCGTTCGATTCAAAGTTTGAACTTGGAGGTGACGACTGTACCCAGGAACTTCCGAGCGTGCCTTTTGCATACGTGCCACCCGTCATCACACGAGACATAGAAATAATCGGTGATACAACTGGCTCTTGAACAGTTGATACAACTTCAACACCGCCTGCATCTACAGTTCTCTCAAGCAGTCCGCCACTGGCTCCACTTTGTCCTTTACCTGCAATTGACCAATAACCAGCGGTTGCATCCACTGTGCCTACGAGGTCATGAAGACCTGATGTTGGGGCTTCGCCCGCACCATAAAAAACGAGATAGGTCTTGTTGGCTTCGGTATCATCCTTAGTCTGAAATCCTGCACCGGGATTATGTAACTCAATCCATTGACTATTGCCGGGATCAACTAAGCTGGCATCGGAACCCCACATAATCTCGGTAATCATTAGCGGGTTTGGTCCCATAACACCAATTGTGCCACCGTTGGCAAGGAATGTTTCCAAATTCGGTAAATCACCATCATCAATGACGTTGTACATTAACTCAGCAGGTGTCCGTTCATGCGCCTTTGGAGCCTCTTTAATTTCGCCAGGCGGAACATGGACATAAGAACCAGCTTTGTCTTCAGTAACAACTAAATAGCCACCTGCAGGAATGTATTTCTCTTTCACTACCAAGAACTTTACACCTGCCGATTTTGGGAGGTTTCCAGGATCTGTCTTTGTCTTGACGGTTAGAATATCCCTACCTGGTGTGAGCATGCTTTCTGCCTTTTGGACATACGATTGCTGTGTGATTGCACCTGTCGGACGTTCCATACCTCCAAAATCTTTTATCTTGATCTTAACGGTTTTCTCGCCTGGCTTTGTATTGAAGGTAACAAGGTAGAGATGGAGCTTCCTATCCCGCCAAGTCGCCATTCCTGAGGTACCATCATCACTAATTATAGCAGCCGGTGCTGTTTCAGCAGTACCACCATTATTCTCTGCTGAACGTAGCATAATAGCAGTAAAATCCACATTCATTGGACTCGCCAACTTAACAACTGATGCAACGGTCGATTCACCCGGATCAATATGATCTGCTTTGAAACCACCCATTGGTTCTTCACTCAATAGGATGTGTGTCATAAAGGTTGCTGTGGTGATCAGTGAGAACGGTTCGCCTACCAATGCGATCTTCCAAACATCTGGCCCTGCGGTATTGGTATCAGCTGGAAGCAAATGAATATCCGTCTTAAGCTCTTTACTCGTATCATCGTTAAATGGATCATGAGAGGCAATGCCTTTTGCAATCTTGAGAGTGATTTTTCTGACCATCGCAGCAGCAGCAGCATCGGCTCCAAGCTCAATATCTAGCGTGACCATCTTAGCAGCAGCCGCATTGGGAATGGGATTGGTTGTATCATCTGCATCGAGAGCAACAACTGGCAATAAACCACCATCTATATCATAACCAGCAATACTTACATTTGCAACCGGTAGGATAACTTCTCTATCAAAGTTAACTGTAACTCGGATAGATGTGTCATCACCAGGTGATACCTGTAACCCATCTGCATGACTTACGTCCATGAGAGTATCGGTAGCAGCTATGCCATCAGCGTCTTGGACTTGGTAAAGTGATATACCAAATTCACCCGCCATTACCGGAATTGTAATGAAAGCAAGTGCGAGTATTGTTATTAGACTTGTTAACGAAAATGCCATTTTCTTTGACAACATTCGTTCTATCTCCTTGTTCTTATGGAATAAAATTGTAAACTAAAACCTTAGGGTTATTGGTACGTTTCGCTACGCTCCACTTTGGGTTATTGGTTTTTAGTTAAAAGAGAGGTTCGCGAAACGAAAGTCTCTTAACTTATAACCTAAAGGTTTTTCGTAGAAAAACCGAACCAATAACTTATAACCATTAAAAAGAACGGACTCAGGGATTATTAAATCCGTATCTTGCTTTGAACTTAACCTTTTGCACATTTTGTTAAGTTTAACAGGCAAAATATGGGAAAAAACCCTCCAATTTAGCCGATTTTGATACTCACAGTTAAGGTTCGTCCGAAATTTTAGCAGAACTTCAACACACTTGGAGAGCTAAGGTGAGTTAACAAACAGTAACAGGCAACCGAATTTCCGCAGACGGTGCGCTGATCCTCTGAAAATTAGCCACAGGAACCGCACTCTCTTGACGCTCAACGCCTCAGAAACCCATTTAGGGGTAGGGTACAGCGTGTTGCCAACGGATAGGAGGTCTTAAAGCCTAATGCTTTTTGGGGCTGTTTCTCGTTTCATAGAGGCGGGGAACCCACCGCTCTCCACGAAGGGATGCTGCAGCCCTCAGAAGGATGTTGAGTGCAGCGGTGTCGTCGCGGTCTAAAGACGTGCCAGAAAACTAACAACTGAAAGTCCTTATCGCCAGGGGAGACCCGGCAGTGGAATTTCAAGGATGGGGGATAGAAGGAAAGGTGGAGATTAAAAACACCCCAGGGAAACGCTGGGGTATTTCAGTAGGAGTGAAGAGACTCCCTTAACAATCCCAATGCTTTAGCGTTGGGTCATAAGGGTTCGGGAGTCTTCCGAACTCTTAAATAGATTTGACATTGACACAGAATTGTGGTATAGTTATAGTATCAAGTTGGCAGTCATAACGAGCGTTACCACTTGGTAACGTGGCTGCCTACCCACTCGTTAGGGGTTAAAGACTTGATACTTGATATACCATGATAAAGACACACAAAATTGCATTACGCCCGGACAGGGTTCAGATTGCATGGTTTTACCAGCAATGCGGTTATGCGAAGTTTGCATATAACTCGGCTTTGTCTGATTTTAAGGCGGAACTCTCAGCGGATAACTTCTTATCCATGTATGACCTTAATAAACGCTTTAATGAAAAAAAGAAAGCGTTTGATTGGACGCAAGCACAAGATCAGCGTGCTGCTATGTATGCCGTCCACAACCTCGGTGCTGCTATAGACAATTGGAAAGCAAAGCGTGCGAAGTTCCCAAAGTTCAAGAAGCGCGGGTGTAAACATTCCTATACAACCGATGAGCAGGCCGTCCGCATGGCAGGCAAACGTATCAAATTACCTAAAATAGGTTGGGTCAAGACGTTTGAGGAATTGCGTTTTAAAGGGAAAATCGTATCTGTTACCCTCTCAAGAACAGCAAATCGTTGGTTTGCATCTATTTCTGTAGAGGTTGAGCCACCGATTCACCGATGTCCAGCACCGTCCGAGTTTGTTGATTATTTTGCGTCTCATACCGATATTGGAACACCTCAGCAGATAGAACGTTCTATCTACCCCACTATCGGTATAGACGTAGGCATTTCTACACTCGCAACGCTTGATAATGGCACGAAATACGAGAACCCAAAAGCCTTAAAGCGTTACGAGCGAAAACTTAAACGAGAGCAACGCAAACTCAGTCGCAAAACGTTCTTAAGTGTCAATTGGTATAAGCAAAAGCGGATTGTAGAACGGATCCACTACCGCATTGCGTGTATCCGACGCGATGCCCACCATCAAGCGACAACCGATATTCTCAAGTGTGCCTCGAGAATCGGTATTGAGACGCTACAGGTTACCCACCTGCTTAAGAATCGGAAGTTAGCAAAAGCGTTATCAGATGCCGCTCTTGGCAGTTTCCTTGAGAAACTTAAGACCAAAGCGAAAGCATTGGGTATCCCAATTATGCAGGCGGATCGCTTTTTCGCAAGTTCTAAAATCTGTAGCAACTGCAAACACAAGAAAGTCGACTTAACGCTATCAGATAGGCAGTATCAGTGCAATCACTGCGGAAGGTCCATAGACCGAGACACTAACGCAGCAATGAATTTAAGAAACCTCGCCGCGGGATACGCGGAGAGTTAAAACGCTTGTGGAGTTTGTGTAATTCCTCCACTTGCGGGAGGTTACAAATGACGAAGCAAGAATCCCACGACTTTAGACGTGGGAGTGTCAATAGAATCCACCACCGGACAAGCAGAAAGAACAGGAACGGAAGGCGCAATGAGGAAGGGACCGGGATTGAGAAATGTGGGGAATCTCCCGAGAGGTGTCGATTTGAGAAGATTGTAATTCGATAGGAATTCTTTGTAAAATCATGAGGTATTTTACAAAATTATTGAAAGATTTACAAAACCAAGTATCTATGTCATATTCTCCAGCATGGTGGTGAGGTTATCAAGGGTTTTTGTAAGTTCTGCGTGTGCCTCGATGAGTGTTTTTTGGTTTTGGAGTGCGGCGGCGAGTTGGTCATTGAGGGATTGCTCACGTTTCTGGGTATCTTCCAACGCTTTACGAAGTCGCTCGTTCTCTTGCCGGAGCGCAACTCTGACAAAATCGACGGACTTGTCCCCGGCGTATTCGAGGTACCCATCGGGGATGTATACATTGCCGTAGAGACGCGAGAGTTCGCTATGTGCGATGACCTGATGTTTCCGCTTCCTGTCTGGGTTCTCTACGGCGGTGAGGTTCTTGGCTTGTATCTCTTTGTAGAGCGTTTCCTGCGAGATACCCAGTAGATCGGCGGCTTGTGCAACGGAGAGATAGATTTCTTGGTTCATGGTATTGAGTAACACTCCTAACCTCCTTATCAGGGGCAGTCGGCAGGCATAAAACTTGCCCTATAATGAAGTGGACGGCACAGGGCGCGTGCCTGTCCTTATATATTGAAAGTATATACTAAAGTGCAGGGCTATTCAGTTTTCCATTTGTTCGTCGGATTTTAGGTGCCCAAGCCCGGTAGGAGCGGTTAGATGAAGTTTAAAATATTAATTCGGTAATAATCCGACATAATGTAGCAACTCCTGTGAACCGCCTTTGAACTGTTTCATGAAATCGATGACCTTTTCTTGAAGGGCTGTCCAGTCATTGCTGAGACGATGCAGATGTATCACTGATTGACGCGCCCAGCGCCACAACTTCTCAATCGGGTTCGTCCACGCAGCATAGGTCGGTAGCTGCACGATCTCAATAGGAAGTGGGTCAAGTCTGCCGATTTGCTTTGACGGTTTTCCCGTCCAGTTCGGGGGAGTCGGTTTATCAAAGACGATCTCCTGGGGCAGCAGGGCAGCGGTAAGATTGGGATGAAAGTGTATTGCCCGATTATCTTGGATGACATAGATCCGTTCAGCGTTTGGGTAGCGTTGACGGATCTGGGTGTAAAATGCGTGCAGAGCGACGACCGTGCAGCTTTTGACTTGCTGATACACAACATCTCCTGTGTGTGGGTTTAGGGCCCCGATACCACAACACGACGCTTCAGCGAGATGGCTCTGACGTGCCAAGGGGGACTTTGTACCCGTCTTCGCCCAATCTTTTGCGAGCGTCGGTTGGAGATAGAAAGAAAACTCGTCTTGATAAACCACGACGCACGTCTCTGGGTTCTCACGGGCTTGGGCTAAAACTTGCTCCACACGCGCAAGTTTTGCAGCGTAATCCACATCTGGACTCCGCACGTAGTGTCTACCGCGCTTATAGCGGATCCCTAATCGTGAGAGGATTTGATGAACGCCGGAGATACAGACATCTGCCAACCAGGGCACAGCCTGCCCGAGGGTGCACAACGTCCAACGGGTTTGATGCCGGTTGAGCCGCCCTGGGTCTTGACCGATGGCGTGTAAAATCTCTGACTCGGCTTCTTCAGGCGACTTGGGTGAAAAAGCAGGTTTGCGACCCCGACCGGGTTTATTCGACAACCCACGGATACCATGCTCGCAATACCGACGCAACCACGCATAGACGGTATCGGGGTCCTGCTTTTTTAGCAAGCCACGACGGGCGACTTCATGTGGAGAAAAACCTTCGTGGATTTTCAACAACGCTGTCGCACGCTCGCGGAGATAAGCCGGTTCGCCTTTATCCCGAAGCACAATGAGTGCCTGGATTTCGGATGCGGTTAGATCCAACTTATGGTGTTTTGCCATTAGAGAATACCTCCTTTGGCAAGAGGATAACACGAATAACAATATTACCGAATTAATTTCTTAAACTTCATTAACCGCTCTGGGTATGGAAAAAGAACCTTCAGATCCCAAAAAATCTGTTAAATTTTTAAAACTGAATAGTGAATAGTCCTAAACTAAAGTGCAACGGCACTTGACTTTTAGGGATAGAAATACGTATAATTAAAGTAACCCCTTGGACAGAAGTTAAACCTACCCCTTCATTCATCAGGGGTCAGTAACAAAACACTCACAGGGAGGATACGCACGTTAGAAGTTTGCACTACAAGAATAAACCGAATGGCGATTTTCATGTATTTTACACATTTTTGACGAATTTCGCACCTTTTTTGATGAATCATGCATTTTTTCTGAAAAAAACTGCATTTTTTTGAAAAATAATTTGACAAGAAGCGTTATATAGTGTAAAATTAATTGCGTAAAGGGTTGAAACGCGAGATTTTCATACACTTACGCGAGGAATTTACGATGCGCCGCTCAAACACAAAAATGATTTTGACTGCATGTGAGATGTCTTTCGCTGGGAAAACGGATAATGAGATAGCGACGCTTCTCGGAACATCTGTCTCAAATGTCTCCCGCTGGCGGAAAAGCCCAATGTGGGTAGAGTTTGAAGAGGAACTCATCTCAGCACATAAAGAGTCATTGTTAGAAGCACATCGGACAACCCTTGAAGATAGCACATCGTAGTGTGCAACAGAGTTGCAATCTAACAGAATGTGCAAAAGGTTAAGTTCAAAGCAAGATACGGATTTAATAATCCCTGAGTCCGTTCTTTTTAATGGTTATAAGTTATTGGTTCGGTTTTTCTACGAAAAACCTTTAGGTTATAAGTTAAGAGACTTTCGTTTCGCGAACCTCTCTTTTAACTAAAAACCAATAACCCAAAGTGGAGCGTAGCGAAACGTACCAATAACCCTAAGGTTTTAGTTTACAATTTTATTCCATAAGAACAAGGAGATAGAACGAATGTTGTCAAAGAAAATGGCATTTTCGTTAACAAGTCTAATAACAATACTCGCACTCGCTTTCGTGGTTTCTCCAGCGATGGGAGTTGTGCTGGGTGATGGTTTTGAGACGAAACTCTCGCTCAAGCACCAGGCCAGGCCCGATGGCGGTACCACCACACCTTATGTGATAGCGGACAATGTGCTCGAAGGTGGCGGCCCAGTAAATATTAAGGTCGTATTTACAAAAAGAATAGCTTCTCTCCTAACAGGGGACGATCTTACTAATGCTGATGGAACTGAGGATACCTTTACTCTCCACGACATTACAGTCACAGCTAAGGATCAGAGTGACCGTAATTATGATGCTGATTCTACCACGGATGGGACCCAGTTGGTCATGCCGGCCACTATCGCAGTATTCAGCACACTCGCTGACTCGCCAGTTGCGAGTACGAACATGAAGGAGTTCCAGTTCACCTTGGGTACCATCACCCCTACCGTTCTCAGTCCAGATGGTACCGGAACCGGTGCTATAACTGTGGAAGTGAAAGTCCTAGCAGACAGGGTCAAAAACGACGACGTAGCTGATCGGATCAAGGCTATACAAAATTCCGGGGACTCACTTGGCTATAACGCTGAAGGTGTCCTGAAATTTACGATTGTTCCGGAGGATACTAATAGACCAACGGCTACGATTTCTGATGTGCCTGCTATTGTGTTAGGTCCTACCTCGGATCCGAGTTTTAGTATCAAAGTCACACTTTCAGAGAAACCGGCAGGGTTTGGGAAGGATCATATTGACGTAAAAAATGCTACAGTTGATGCTGTTGTTAAGGTAACGGATACGGTATATACCGTGGTGATCAAGCCGAAGTATGAGACGAAGGACGACATCGCAATCCGGATTAAGCCGTTTGAACGTAACAAGTTCCCACGCACGAAGTCTGTGCTAACCGCTGCGACAAAGGTGAAAGTCAACTCGGATGCGAATAGGAGAACGACCTATGGCACTGCGAAGAACTTGACCAATAAAGCCGTTGTCCCGATGGATGGCTACTTGGTTGTTGCCAAAGATGAGGCGATGTCTCTCATCGTAGATCCTGGTAATCATGAGCATAAGGCAGCGGATATTGCCCGTCGAGTGGAAGCTAAGTTACGGACATATAACCTGGTTGCGGTAGACCTCGGTATCAACTTAGAGGGATTCTTCCTCCGGGGCGGCACGATTGATCTCATCTCGCCAGACGCAGGCTTGGTTATCAGTGAAATCATGTGGGCGACGGATGGCGGTCGCCGAGATCGTCAGTGGATTGAGATTATGAACGCCTCCGGTGCGGAAGTCGTCCTTGGCGATGGCACCCATAAACTCATGTTTTATGAAGCCAACGAAGTCCTGCCTGACATGACCGATGCTGCCAACAAGATTGTTGACCGGGTCAGCACCCTGTATAAGGGCACCAACCATTGGTCGATTGCTGGTAAAGGGCAAAGTGGTCGAAGTAATGCGATTGTTCAAATTCCAGGTCAGGATTTTGAAGTTGTTGCGACAGACCGACTGATCTCCATGGAACGTGCGATGGCTGCCGATGGTACTTATGGTGATGGCACGATGGCAGGTTCTTGGGCATCATCAATGCCACCGAGCCAAAACTTCATGGATACCGCAGGTGGTCTCTTTGTCGGCTCCCCAGGCACATCGGCGATCAACCCAGTCGCAGACGTAGTCGTTACCCTCGAACCCGAACCGACACCCGCTGACGTTGCGATGAAAGATGACATCAAGATTACCGAAATCATGGTTGACACGGGTAGCGGTAGACTCCCGCAGTGGATTGAACTCACCAACGTCGCTGGCAAAGAAGTCAGCCTCGCTGGCTGGTCTGTTGAGATTGAGAACACCGCAGCGGATGCCGATGTGATTGGGACTTCAATCAGCATCAGTCTTAGTGGCACGCTTGGTATCGGTGGTGGTGAAGGTGCTGGCGGCACGATGGGTAAATCCCACCTGCTCGTCGCTGGAAGTGCTCGAAGCTCCAGCAACCTCTCCGGAAGCGATCGTGTTGTTGATGTCTCCGCCGCAGTCGATCAGAAAGGTCGCTATACGCTCTTGAGCCCGATGGGCTTCCTGATCACACTCCTGCCCCCGCAAACGACTGGCATTGTGCAGTATGGCGACATGGCAGGCAACCTTGATGCAAGCCCAGCATGGGACATCCCAATGGGTGAAGATGGTCGGAGTTCATTGATCCGCCATGAGATGGCCGCGGGTATGATGACCAAAGGTACAGAGGCAAGCGGGTGGGTTCTCGCCTCAAGCACGTCTCTCGTCTCTGGACCCGCAACCTGGTATGGCAGCGATGAAGACGCTGGAACCCCCGGCTATGATAGCGGTGGTCCCCTGCCCGTTGAACTCTCACACTTCCGTCCGGCACGCGATAAAGCCACCGGCGCAGTCGTGATTACATGGGCAACGCAGTCCGAACTCAACAACGCTGGATTCTTCATCAAGCGCAGTAACCAACGCGACGGTGAGTTCAAAGTCATCAATGCTACCATGATTGCTGGTGCTGGAACCACTTCAGAGAAGCAGTTCTATACCTACACGGATACAACTGCTCAACCTAATGTCGTATACTACTACCAAATCGAAGACGTTTCGCTTGACGGGAACCGTCAGACGCTGACCCGTGGCATCCGCCTCAAAGGGCATATCGGAGCCGCTGGAAAACTTACCTCTACATGGGGTGAAATCAAGGCGTCCAATGAGTAGTAGCAACAAAGAGGTTATTTCAGGGATAAAATTTGTTTGAACTAACCTTAACCGCAAAACAGGGTAATGCTTATCGGCATTACCCTGTTTTGTTTTAAGATAAAAAAAATAAATTCCATTTTTTTCATTATTGGTTTTGGGAGTCGCAAGCGCAAGTGTATTGCTCGCCCAAGCAATCGTTACGCCTTCCGTTCAGGCACATTTAACGTGTGATCCTGGTGGTACTGACTGTGCGGAAGGTGAGTATTGCATGGTTTGGTGTGACCAGTGGAGTCTGGGGACCTGTGTAGGGGTCTGTCACAGTTAAGGAGATGAAAACGCTTTACGATGTTCACTTTCCAAATGCGGAAAACCGTTAAAAGGTTTTGGATACTGCAGTCGCGATCTAACGCCAGCTGTTTGAGCCGTTTATGCATCGCGAGGTCAAAGCGTCCGCCGATCATCTTTTTCCCTACTCTACGGATAAAATCAAAGATCGCCCGCCCAGTAACACTATCTATGACTTGTGCGACAACGTTGCTACCGCGTTCTACAGCACCGATAACCGGTAATTTACTCGTGCCACGTCCACGAGGAGCGGGTTCACGGTCTTCTTTTTTGTTCTCTTTACGGGGCTTACCGCCTATGAAAGTCTCAAGAAACTCCTATAAAAGAGTTGCTTTTTTCTGACGAATTCTGCTATACTACAGAGTTAATCACCGAAAGCCAGAGACAAACAACTCAGGTTTTCACAATTGGGAGGTTATCATCTCCCAATTTAATTGCTAATCTTGTAGCATTTTTGGCGAATTAAAACAAGCGAAAATCCAATAAGTATAAGAGTTCATGGCACTTTTTCATATACGGGAAAGTATAAGACTTTCCCGTATATTTCCTCTCGTTACCGTACTCGCCTACGGACAACGCGCACGGTGCGCCGAGCAGTTATTGTTCGACGGCGGACGCTAATGTGTAATCGTGGGTGAGGGACTTCGCTATTTGTGTGCGAAACAGACACCTCTGATAACGCTGAAGCATTATAAAGAACGAGAACAGAACTATTTTGTTCCCGTTTCAATATAAGGGGAATCATGAAACTCCGTCTGGGAGATGTACTCATCGAGACCAATTACATTGAGATCGCGGATAAAGTCGCACCGCATACCGTTAAGCTATTTTTCCTATCTGGGGCAACGCTGGATGTGCATTGTGGCGTGAAGTCGGATCACCCCGCGACATGGATTCAGGATGCCGAGGGCTTACTCCAGACGCTTGAGAATATGGACGTAGTGAACGATCTGGATGATGAATGACTAACTCTTAGAAGGAAGGAATCTCTATGACACCTAAACAGATGGCACGACTCGGTGTCTTTCAGACTCAAGAAGCAATTCTCTCAGTTTTAGAACAAGAACCCAGAGGGCTAAAACCTGAAGAAATCAGCACGAAATTAGGGGTTTCTGATCGCATTGTTCAGGGTGTTCTCGATAAACTTCAGAACGAAGGATATATTGAGCCTCCTATAACAGAACGTTGGAAAATTGTAAGTAGCGATCGGAGTCATATAAATAGGGATGAGAGTCATGTTTGGACAGCAGAAAAATTTAATAATTTGATTTCTGGAGAAAAGTACAAAGAACTCTATAGTTCCAAAGGACAGATAAAAAGATTGTCTGAACTTGGTGCAGATTTAATGAATTTAGTTGAAAAAGAGAAATGGCAATTATCCCATAAATTTAGAAAACTCTACTTTGCTCTTTACCTCAGACGCAGCCCTATCTTCGGAATTGACCTCGCGGCTTTTTCTCCAAGACTTTGTGTTTGGTTACCTAAACAGATTGTTATCGACAGGGAAAATCGCGGGGAGACAAACAGCAGGCATGAAGTATATTCCAATTGGGCCAACTCAATTGGTTATGCAGTTTATCCAACAGGTGTAGAAGTAACAGACATTGAGAAGATGTTAGCATTTACTTACGCATCGCGGCGCGGTGAATCAGATGTATATGAATAATTCAATATCGGTTTCAAATACCTATGACGCGAGGGCAGACGTTGTCCTTTTTAACGGAGATTGTATTGATCTGCTAAAGAACGTTCCGTCAAGTTCTGTAGATTTGGTTATCACGTCTCCGCCATACAATATAGGAAAAAAATACGAGGCAAAAACGTCTTTAGAGGCATATCTAAAGAATATAAAGCCTGTGATTTCGGAAATACACCGAGTCCTCGCTTCCACTGGAAGTATCTGTTGGCAAGTCGGAAATTACATCAACAAAGGAGAGGTATTTCCGCTTGATATTTACTATTATGACATATTCAAAAGCTTTGACTTGAAATTACGGAACCGGATCATCTGGAGATTTGGGCATGGCTTGCACTGTTCAAAGCGTTTTTCGGGTCGCTACGAAGTCATTTTATGGTTTACCAAAAGCGATGATTACATCTTCAATCTTGATCTAGTACGAGTTCCAGCAAAATATCCGGGCAAGCGACATTTCAAAGGCGAGAAAAAGGGGCAACCGTCAGGAAACCCGCTTGGCAAGAATCCTTCTGATATTTGGGATGTGGTCACACAGGACTGGGAAGATGGTGTTTGGGATATTCCAAACGTTAAAGCGAACCATCCAGAGAAAACCGAACATCCCTGTCAGTTTCCTGTTGAATTAGTTCAGCGATGCGTATTAGCACTTACAGACGCTGACGGGATTGTGTTAGATCCATATTGTGGTGTCGGCTCTACTATTATCGCAGCTTTACAGCATAATCGAAAAGCGATAGCAGCTGAACAAGATTCGACTTACGTAGATATGACTCGTGACAGACTACAAAAGTTCGCACACGGAAAATTACCGCTCCGCCCGCTTGGAAAACCTATTCACAAGCCAACGAAGAACGACAGTGTTGCCCAAATTCCTTTGGAATGGAAATAAAAGGAGAGTTAGAACAATCATGATTATTGCTGCGGAGTATTCATTCAATGATGGACATTCTATTCGAGAAGCACACCCTCACATGTTACAAGAGGTACTAAATATTATTGATAACGTTGATGCTTCACTGTACAAAACTAAAAAAAGCAAAGAGATCACAATGCCGGGCAAAATGTTATATAGTCCATCGGATCTTAATAAAGCATTCAATAGGGGCTTTAAATCCAGAGGATGGCAGAAAAAACGTGTACGATGTCATTATCCTACTAACTACTATCTCCCGGGATATTCACCGACACAATTACGTCCCGCATTCCGGGAAATGGACTTTCTAAAAGGTAGACTGGGGATAGAAGTACAATTTGGAAAGTATGCATTTATGGTTTATAACGTTTGTGCAAAAATGACTATTTTTCGCAATTTGGGACATATTGATGCTGGAATTGAAATTGTTCCTGTGAAGTCGCTTGTTGAAGAAATGTCTACCGGAGTTTCATATTTTGAGCAGTTCGTGTGGGATTTAGAAGCGCGAGGAGTTGCTAATATTGATATCCCCGTTCTCATTTTGGGGATTGGTGTATAGAAAAAAAGGAGATTCTGATGAACAACCTAATAACCGTAGAAGAAGTCGTCGTAGATATTATCGATAACATGAGTGAAGCTGACAAAACAGAGGTCATTCACACAGCAGAGAAAGACCTCATTGCGTTCCATCACGGCTGGGGTAGACAGATCCGCAACCAGTACAAACTCTGGCAGAACACAAAACTGGTGAAAGCGACTGGAACTACACATCCGGATGATGCCTCGGGGGTGATTATGAAGTCTGTCTGGGAAGCATTACGGGAAAAGGAGAGTTATCAGTGATTATTATTTCTTCAAAGGGTATCTTCGATGCCTCTGGATGCAAGATTTACATCAAAGATTTGAATGATCTGGGGCTTATACATCTAAGCAGTGGGCATTTTGAAATGATTGCCGAGTTTAATAACTCTCGATTCTGTACAGAAGCATATGATCAGATATTGGCGGAAATACAAGCGGGGACAAGGCAAACTGATATTTCACCTTTTGAAAGAGAAGATGAGCGAACTTAACATTATAGGACTTACGTAATACTCATAGAGATTGAAGGTTTCTCGATTTGTCGTCGAATGTAATCATCGAATAAACCGTGTTTGAGTTGGTAAATCGTCTGACCCACTTTTCGTGCGGTCCGCGTCAGATGCACCCATACCCACAAACAACAGGCAATATGGTTGCGTTGGGCGCGATGCTTACGGCTCTGGCATTTACCGACAAAATACAGAATCTGAAAATTGAATGGCTCTGATATTTTCCTTGACTTTATTTGTCGTATTTTTAATTCCAATAGAAAAAGGAAGGGAAATCCATGAAGGAGTACATCCACCGAAATATGCCTTTGACGACAGGCGTTGCGCGCGCCCTGATCCGTGATTTATTCACCGGGAAGGGTTACGTCAAGCGTGCCGAGATCATCGAGAGGATCTGCGAATACCATACGAAAAACGGCGGTACCGCGACACTGAAAACACAATGTGTCTCTGCTGTCCGAAAAACTCTGAGTGATATACAGGCAGAAAAACATCCCGATACTGGGGGGTATTGGAAGATCGACTAAAATCAACCAAAGGGGGTGAAAATAAATTTGAAAACTCTTTTATGCCTGACATCGATGATTTTTTTTGGACTGCTTGATGTTCATGCGATAAATGTCGTGAATCCCACGAGCACGTCATAGAAAGGCGGTGACTCTGTGTTTTTAATGAAGTCGTCGGAAATCATCATCAACCTTGCACACATCAAGGAATAGCGACCGAAGATTATTTTTGTTTCTCAATACCCAAAGGGGGATAAAATTATGATTATGAACAGAAAACATCAAAATTTCTCTGGCTTCAGCATTGTGCTGTTGCTCATCTAAAAATACGGATTGGAGACCCACGTCTTTAGACGTTGGGAGGAAAATCCGCCCTC